>QKIO01000300.1 GCA_003251015.1 Bacteroidales bacterium | reverse complement strand
ATTTGCTGTAGGGTGAATGTGTCGTGTTGAGCATCGTCGCTACCCGCCAAATGACTAAATACCGATGATACTTTTAATTTGTTATGAGTGTGCAAAAGGCTTATTAACTCATTGATTTGATTCTCAAGAAAACCCAAACGATTCATGCCAGTGTCAATTTTAAGATGAATAGGCACCTCGTTTAACCCTTGGCGTTCGACGGCTAAATTAAATGCTTTTAGTATCTCAAAACTATATATTTCAGGTTCTAACTCGTATTGCAACATGCGCGAGAAACTACTAATCTCGGGGTTCATCACAATAATGGGTAAGCTAATGCCTGCTTCGCGCAATTCAATGCCTTCGTCGGCAAAGGCAACACCTAGGTAATCTATTTTTTGATGTTGTAAGAGGTTTGCTATTTCAAACGAGCCACTGCCATACGAAAAGGCTTTAACCATGGCTAGTATCTTGGTGTCTTTGTTTAACAGACTTCGGTAGTAGGTGAGGTTGTTGGCCAGTGCATTTAGGTTTATTTCCATCACTGTTTTGTGCCGTTGTTTTTCTAACAACTCCGATATACGTTCAAACGAAAACGAACGGCTACCTTTGAGTAAGATGGCTTCATTATTAAAGTCGGATAATTTAGTTGAGCGTAAGAAGTCTTCGGTTGTTTTAAAGGCATCAACGCCATTTTTCCAAGCGTATAAGGATGTTCCAATACCAATAAAACGTTCCACTCCTTTTTCTAAGATGAGTTTATTCATCTTAGAAAATAATTCCTTGTCATCGAAACCACTTTGGAAAATATCGGATAGAATAAGCGTTTTGCTTAACCCTCTGTGTGCGCCCATTTGATTTAGATAATCCAACGCAATAGCAAGGCCTGTTAGGTCTGAATTGTAGGTGTCATCAATGAGAAGGCAGTTATTAATACCTTCTTTTTGTTCTAGTCGCATGGCGATGGGTTGCAAATCTGCAAAAATAAGTCTGGCTTGTACTGGGTTTACACCCAAAAACAAACTACTTGTTAACGCTAAAAGTGCATTTTCTATGGATATCTTATCGGTAAAAGGGAGGGTGGTTTCAAATGGTGTGCCTAGCCACGTTAACGAAAAAGTAGTCTGTCCATCTTTTATCTGTTGTGAGTTAAGGTGTAGGTTGTTTGAACTATCGTTACCAAACGTGATGATGGTTTTATTTGGATACCGTTTTTGTATTGCTTCTATCACCACTTTATTATCGGCACTGGTAATAATGGTTTGAGTCGATTCAAAAAGGTCTAATTTCTCATTTAGTTTTTGGTGGGTAGATGCAAAATTCTCTTGATGCGCACTGCCTAAATTAGTAAAAATGCCAATGGTGGGTTGAATGCATGTGGCAAGGCGTTTCATCTCTGATGGCTGGGATATACCCGCTTCAATGATGGCTAACTCTGTTTTGGCATTGATTAACCATAACGATAACGGCACGCCCAACTGGCTGTTGTAGCTACGTGGCGAACGTGTGGTGGTAAAACTGGTTTCACACAAACGGGTCAGCCACTCTTTAACAATGGTTTTGCCGTTACTGCCCGTAATGGCTATAACAGGCACATTAATGTTTTGGCGGTGATAAGCAGCAATCTGTTGTAAGCCATCAAGGCAATTAGGGACTTCTATAAATAAGGCGTCGGGATAATTACTGTAGGTGATGTGTTGATTTGTCTCCACCATAAAAGCGAGCACTCCTTTATTGTAGAGCGCACTAATGTAATGATGGCCATTGTGATTGGCGCCTCTAATGGCGATAAATAAAGCTCCTTGTGCCGAAAACATCTTCCTGCTGTCGTAGTATAATTCTGACAATAAGCCGTTTGATTGGCCTATTAACGTGCCATTGCAAGCAGAAGCGAGTTGTTGAGGGCTATATTGAGGCATGATTATTAATGTGTTAAACTATAATATTATAAGTAGGTATTCGTTGTATGTGTAAAGTTCATTATCCACCAAATATTCCTTTTGGGTTTAGATGACTTCAAGTACATTACATCCTAGAAAATATTAATCAAATGTTACCTTTGCAAAGTAAGTAAAATGAAATGTAAATCACTATGAAAAAGGATACCCTCATTGACATCATTCTGAATGACCTTAAAGAGGTGCAGTCGCTTGTGGATTCGTTTAGAGGCCAGCAAGCTATACCTCGCAGCTTTATAAAACTTACACGCACCAAATTAGATAATATTGAAGTTGAACTGTCGATGTTGGAAGAGTTTGGCGCTACGTTTACTAAGGTTGAGGATGAGCCACGTATTGTTAAACAAGACGTTGAAATAGTACCCGTTGAGCCTGTATCTAAACCTGTGGTGATAGAAGAAAAATTGCCCGAACCAACACCTGTAATTGAAGAAAAACCTGCACCTCCTGTAGTGGAAGAGGTGCTTGTGCCTGAAGTTGTTGTGGAGAACAAAATAACACCCGCTCGTGAAGAAATAGTGGAGCTTGAAACCTTAAAAATAACGTATGATGAACAACCAAACGTTGCCACTCCCCAAGAGGAGAAGGTGGCAGACATCATACCCGCACCAAATGTGCCAGCCCCAAAAGCGAAACCTGTGGCAGAGCCATCGGCTAGTAGCATTTTGGGAGAAACGTTAGCGAAAGAAAAAAAATCATTAAACGACCATATTTCAGGGCATAAGGATGCGAGTAAGGCTATTATGCATATTGGGAAACCAGTGTCCGATATTCGCAAAGCCATTGGTATCAACGACCGTTTTTTATACCAGCGTGAGTTATTTAAAGGTCAGGTAGAATTATTTAATCAGACTTTAGACCAGCTTAATAGTATGGATTCCTATGAATCGGCATCTCGTTTTTTACACACTAATTTTAAGTGGGAAGAAGGCAATGAGGTTGCAGAGTCGTTTCTTAATATTGTTAAACGCTTATTTATTAAAGCATAATGAGTCAACTCTTTGTGGTACCTACCCCTGTAGGCAATTTGGAAGATATGACGTTTCGTGCCATCCGTATTTTAAAAGAAGTATCTTTTATTTTGGCTGAGGACACACGAACTACGGGTTATTTACTCAAGCATTTTGAGATATCTACCAAAATGATGTCTCATCATAAATTTAACGAACATGCTACCGTAGAGCAGGTGGTAGACCGCATCAAAGCGGGTGAATCGGCTGCCTTGGTTTCGGATGCAGGAACACCTGCCATCTCAGACCCTGGTTATTTGGTGGTAAAAAAATGTGTTGAGGCTGGCGTAAAAGTGGAGTGTTTACCTGGTGCTACCGCTTTTGTGCCTGCCTTGGTCAATTCAGCGCTCCCCAATGACAGGTTTTGTTTCGAAGGGTTTTTACCTCAGAAAAAAGGTCGAAAAACCAAGCTAGAGTCGTTAGTTAATGAAAGTAGAACCATGATACTTTACGAATCGCCTTACCGCCTTGTGAAAACCTTAACACAGTTGTCGGAAGTACTAGGTGTGGAGCGTCAAGCATCTGTTTCACGCGAAATATCTAAGCTGCATGAGGAAACTCAACGTGGCACCTTGGTTGAATTGGTGCAATATTTCTCATTAAAAACCGTTAAAGGAGAAATAGTTATTTGTGTTGACGGCAATAGAGATCGTTAAATATGTTTCTATCTAAATATTTACCTAATAATTGAATTATGAAAAATGTTGTTTTAGTATTATGTATGGCTGTGTTGTTCACCTCTTGTGATTACTTTAAAAGCAAAGAGCTTCAACAGCAAAATGACACGTTACAGATTTCGGTAACAGATAAGGAAGCGCAAATTAATAATTTGCTTACCGCTATGATTGAAGTAGATGATAATCTACAGCAGATTAAAGAGAAAGAAAATCTAATTAGTTTAAATGTAACATCTGGTGAGGTTACTGGTCAGGCTCTGGAAGATCGAATTAATTCGGATATTAATTTGATTTACGGCTTAATGGTTGAAAATAAAAATAAAATCGCTGATTTAGAAAAACAACTTAAAAGATCGGGTTCAAACAATGCCAATCTAACTAAGATTATTGCGCGTTTGAATAAGCAAATGGAAGAGAAATCGCAAGAGATTATCCGTATGCAGCAGTTGTTAGAAAGCAAAGATTTTCAGATTGCAGATTTAAACTTCACCATTAAAGGTTTAGAATCATCTCTTTCTACCATGAGTGATAATAAAAAAGCAGTTGAGAAAAAACTAGATGCTACAACTAATGATTTATACCGTGCCTTTTATGTTATTGGTAGTAGAAAAGACTTAAAAGACTTAAATATCATCACGTCTGATGGTTTTTTAAGTGCAAGTAAGGTAATGGCTGGTGGTTTTGCTGAAGATAGCTTTACGCCAGTTGACACACGTGAGATCGAGTCTATTTCGTTATTTAGTACTAAAGCGAAAGTGTTAACAAGTCACCCTGAGGCTTCTTACAAATTAGTGAAAGGTCAAGGCGATGTGTTATCAATTCAAATTAGTGATAAAGATAAGTTTTGGAGTGTATCTAAATACTTAGTTGTTCAAGT
>QKIO01000335.1 GCA_003251015.1 Bacteroidales bacterium | reverse complement strand
CTTTCTTACGACCAGTTATTAGACTCTTTACCATATGCCGCCTCTGATGTGGAAAAAGTATTTCGTTGGCTTCAAGAATATGAGCGCATTGAAGAGGACGAAGCTGGTAAAATCATTTGGTTGAAGTAGATGTTTTTAAAGGGCAATGTCAATGAATGGGTTGTCTTAATATTTTAGTTGTAGCTCATGATAAAGTTTTGTGAAGTTCATATAATACTATTTTATGAGCTAAAAATAGGATCTTAAATGAGCTTAAAAACTTAGTTTCTTGCTCCAGAAGTTGACTAAACGCATCAAATTAGGATGTCTTCTGTAGTAATAATTGAGGGTGTTTATAGAGTCTATTCGTTTGTGCTAAATAAACAATGCAGGCCTTCAAACTTATCAAACCATTACCTTTACGCAGTTAAAGAGGTTGAATCACAGCTGCTTCATCTATCTTTTATAAACATTATTGTTGGTGGTGATTTGATCAGGATTTATTTCTACCACCTTGCCATCTCTCGATATAATAATTGGAGTCTTCTTATATTTCTTAAACTCTATCAGTTTTATATACGCCCGTTCAAGACCTTCTATTATTTTATCACTATTGTCCATGTTAATTAGATTTGTAGGTTTCTAATAATTCATTCCATGTATCAACGTTTTGCAAAGTCATTCCAGTACTATTTTTCTTCGCAATTATCTCATAAGGTTCTCCAGAGTTATCAATGAACATCCATTCGTCTACTATAGGTTCAAATATTCCAAAGAAATTTCTCAAGCCATTTTCATAGCGTCTTCATATTACTTCTTCAGGGATGTTGTGTCCACCTTCTTTTACTCGAGTCTCAACTCTTTTTACAGCCAAATCAGACGAGCGTAGCCAAAAAAATAGTAATGTAATGTGGTATTCATTTTCCTTAGCCTAGTAATAAAGTTTCTATAGCTTTTGGTTGCTAAAGTAGTTTCAAAAGCGAAATCTTGTTCTTTAGAAATTAATTTATTAATCCTATCAAGCATTAATCTACCGGCTTGAATTGCTGCTGATTCTGGGTGAAACGGCGAAAGCCCTTTTGCTATTTCATCAGCATTTACAAATTCATCACAATTTAATATCTCTGGAAGAATCGTATATGAAGCTGTTGTCTTTCCTGCACCGTTGCAACCTGAAATGATAAATAGTCTTTTCAAAACATGCCATTTTGGACAAATTTACTTCTTTTGCTTGGTTGAAACTAATTTGGTCGTTTTTTTCTCATCACCCACCTCTTAATTATAAACACAACTAATACCCATTAAAGGCGTGCTACTTTTAGTGTCTTGCGTTCACGGCTTGAATTTAGCTACCATTCAATCTCTCTGTTCAAAACTATATAGGACTCAAACTAACCCGATGTTCTATTTATTTTCTTATTTTTGCGACTTGTTTTTAAGCGTTTGTTAGTTATTTGTTAGGTAGTCAGTTAGATATGGAAGAAGCGTTAGACCACGTTGTTTATTCGAGAAATGTAATGGAGTTTGTGACCGTTGCAAATGAATATTGCACGCTCATTGAGTCGGCTCCAAATTATTCTCGTTTTGAATTTGTGACCATTATCACACGCGTGTTGCCATTGATTTACCTCAAAGCCTCTCTGTTGCCTCTTGTGGAGCAGGAGTTAGACGATTCTATTGAGAAGTCCGTTGACGAAATGAGTTATTTGTTGGTTCGTGAGGCACTTAATTCTAAATTTGGTCGTTTTAGTGATTATCTGGAAGTGTTTACCGAAGATATGAAACACTCTGATACCACTGTCATTGCCTTTATTCCTGAGGATTTAACAGATATCTATCAAGACTTAAAAGATTTTGTGGAGGCTTACCGTTTAGGTGTTACCGAAATTATGAATGATGCCTTGGCCGACTTGGTGACTAACTTCAGAGAGTTTTGGGGACAACGTTTGGTGAATACGCTTAGAGCGTTACATTCGCTTTTATACAGTGAAGATGGATTGGGTGATGATGATGAGGAGCAGGAAGAGGACGCCCCACAAAAGAAAAAAAATAACAATTGGCTCGATGCTCGTTTTAATGGCGGCAGTGATGTGGATGAGGATTAATTATAGTAAATAGTACGTTTTGATAGAGAAAACCATTACTAACGAGGCTTTAACCGATTTACCTTTAGATTATTTTAAAGGCGAAATTGTGGTTGTGGAAGATGCCGCAATGATTGACGATTGGGTCGTTGAATTAGAGTTAAATGATGTAATTGGTTTTGATACCGAGTCTAAACCTTCTTTCCAAAAAGGACAGATGAATTACATTGCGTTATTACAATTCTCCACACGCACAAAATCTTATCTTTTTAGATTAAACAAAACGGGATTGCACCCCTCTTTAATACGTATTTTATCAAATCCTCGTATTCTAAAAGTTGGAGTGGGCATACGTGACGACCTTAAAGGCTTGCAGCGTCTTAAACCGTTTAAGTATGCTGGTTTTGTAGAGCTGCAAGATTATGTGAAGGTGTGTGGTATCTCAGATACTAGCCTTAAAAAATTAGCCGGTTTGGTGTTGGGCTTTAGGGTAAGCAAACGCCAACGTTTATCGAATTGGGAGTCGACTCACCTTATCGATAGTCAAGTAACTTACGCAGCTACCGATTCGTGGGTGGCCATTGAATTATACAAAGAACTAACCTCGCAATTTCCAGATTGTAAGGTGGTAACAATAACTAAATAGATATTTATTATGGCTGATTTGCCAAAGATTATACTTAAACCAGGGAAAGAACAGAGTCTTAATCGTTTTCATCCTTGGGTTTTTTCAGGTGCTATAGGCTCTACTGAGGGCACAGTAACAGAGGGTGACTTAGTCGAGGTTTTTGACTCTAACGGTGGCTTTCAAGCCTTGGGGCATTGTCAGATTGGTTCAATTGCGGTACGTGTATTGTCGTTTCAGCAACGTGAGGCCAATTATGAATTTTGGAAAGAGAAACTTCAAAATGCCTATAATCTGCGTGTTTCTATTGGTTTAGCTACAAGTGAACAAACCAATGCCTACCGTTTGGTACATGCCGAAGGGGATGGTTTACCTGGTTTGATTATTGATTATTACAACGGTACGGCCGTGGTGCAAATGCATACCGTAGGTATGTATCTTATTCAAGATGATATTTTACAGGCCTTAAAAGAGATTTATGGCCACCAGCTAAAGGCTGTTTATAACAAGTCGGAAGGTACGCTTCCTTATAAGGCTGATATGGAACCTGAGAATGGGTACGTCTTTGGTCGCGATAAGGAAAAGATAGCCATGGAAAATGGGCTTAAATTTCATGTAGACTGGGAAAAAGGTCAGAAAACAGGTTTTTTTGTTGATCAGAGAGACAATAGGGCTTTGTTGGAGCAGTATTCTAAAGACAAAGATGTGTTAAATATGTTTTGTTACACAGGTGGTTTTTCGTTTTATGCCATGCGTGGTGGGGCCAAATCGGTTCACTCGGTTGATAGCTCAGAACGTGCCATTCAGTTAACGGAAGATAACGTCATGCTTAACTTTCCAAATGATCCACGTCATAAGTCCTTTGCGGTGGATGCCTTTAAATATTTGGATACTATTAAAGACCAGTATGATTTAATTGTTTTAGATCCTCCTGCGTTTGCAAAACATCTGAATGTGGTTAAAAATGCATTAAATGGCTATCGACGCATCAACACCAAAGCTATTGAGCAAATAAAACCAGGTGGTATTATTTTTACCTTCTCATGTTCTCAAGTCGTATCTAAGGAACAGTTTAGAACCATGGTGTTCTCTTCTGCTGCTCGTGCTGGACGTCAGGTTCGTGTGTTACATCAGATGACTCAACCTGCCGATCATCCGGTTAATATTTATCATCCCGAAGGTGAATACCTAAAGGGATTGGTTATTTACGTAGAATAATTTACACTTATAATACTTATAAGCTTGAAATTTAACGAATTAAATTTTACTGATGCGATTTTGGAGGGCTTGGAAGCCATGCGCTTCGAAACTGTTACTCCTGTTCAGGAGTTAACCATTCCCATCATCTTAAAAGGACAAGATATTATTGCCTGTGCGCAAACAGGAACTGGCAAAACAGCAGCTTACCTTTTACCTGTGTTAGATAAGTTAGTGCGTAACGGACATAATGGTACCAATGCCTTAATTCTTGTGCCTACTCGCGAATTAGCTATCCAGATCGATCAGCAAATGGCTGGTTTTGGTTACTTCTTAGATGTGGCTTCTACTGCTATCTATGGCGGTAATGATAAGGCTGAATGGGAACGTCAAAAAACAGCATTAACCTCTGGTGCTGATATTATTATAGCTACGCCAGGGCGATTGATTCAGCATCTTACCATGGGTTATGTGAAGATGGATCAATTGCAACATCTAATCTTAGATGAGGCGGACCGCATGTTAGATATGGGCTTTTTTGAGGATATTATGCAGGTGGTAAGTTATTTGCCTCAGGTGCGTCAAACCTTAATGTTTTCAGCCACCATGCCCCCTAAAATTAGGGAGTTGGCCAAGGAGATATTAAAAAATCCAGAGGAAGTGAGTATTTCTATCAGTAAACCAGCAGAAGGTATTTTGCAGGCTGCTTATATGGTGTACGACACACAAAAAATCCCATTAATCATTAGTTTGCTTAAAGATAAGGAGATTCCAAGTGTTATCATCTTCTCATCAACAAAACTCAAAGTAAAGGACATTACTCGATCTTTACGTAACCTTAAGTTTAATGCTAAAGATATTCACTCAGACCTTGACCAGTCGGAACGTGAAGATGTGTTGCGAGAGTTTAAAAATCGGAATGTTCAAATTTTGGTGGCCACAGACATTATAGCGCGTGGTATTGATATTGAAAAAATTGATTTGGTTATTAATTTTGATGTGCCTCGTGATGCAGAGGATTATGTACACCGTGTAGGTCGTACGGCTCGTGCTCAGACTCAAGGTGTTGCTTTAACCTTCATCAATGAAAAGGAAAAGATGGCTTTTTATGATATTGAAAAACTCATAGAAAAAACCGTTTATAAAGTACCTCTGCCACCAGATTTGGGTGAAGGTCCAATTTATGACCCCGAAGAACGCGCGGCTCGAAAAAAGAGTAGTTCGGGAAAGAAACCGAATGGTTTTAAAAAGAAATTTAAAAAGAAACCAAGTGGTTCTAAACCTCCTCAGGCTTAGTTGAAGGTTATAGGTTTTATTATATCCATTAATTTAATAAATATAGATTTTAGCTGTTCGTTTTGGACAGCTAATGTTTTTAAAAGCAAAATCTCATGTCTATTTCTTTAGTTTCGCTTATCGCAAAAGAGTTGCAACTGGCACCTCGCAGTGTTGAAAATACCGTTCAATTATTAAACGAAGGAGCAACCATTCCGTTTATTAGTCGCTATCGCAAGGAGATGACTGGTAGTTTGGATGAAGTGGCGGTGGGTGATATTAAAGAACGCTATGAGAAATTACAAGAGATTGAAAAACGTAAAATACTAATCCTCAAAACTATTGAAGAACAAGGAGCTTTGACGGATGAACTCAAACGTAAGATTGAATCCAGTTACGATGCCATTGAATTGGAAGATTTATATCTACCCTATAAACCCAAACGTACCACACGCGCTGTGAAAGCGAAAGAACGCGGGCTAGAGCCTTTGGCCAAATTGCTGATGAGGCAGTTTGAAACGGATGTGGAAGGGCGTGCGGTAACGTACTTAAACGATGAGGTGCCTTCGGTTGATGATGCCTTGCAAGGCGCTCGCGACATCATTGCCGAGTGGGTTAATGAAGATCGTACTGGACGCGAAATGGTACGCCAGGTCTTTGATCGCGAAGCAACCATAACCTGTAAGTTGGTTAAAGGAAAAGAGGAAGAAGCAATTAAGTATCGCGATTATTTTGAATGGAGTGAAACGTTAAAGAAATGCCCATCACACCGCTTATTGGCCATGCGTAGAGGTGAGAATGAGGGGTTTTTAAAGGTGAGTGTGAGTCCAGATTCTGAGCGTGTTCTCGATCGCCTCAAACGTTATTTTGTAAAAGGTAAAACGCCGTCTTCAGAACAAGTTGCATTAGCTGTGGCCGATGCATATAAGCGCTTGTTAGCCCCTTCCATAGAGACTGAATTTGCTAATCTGTCGAAAGAAAAAGCGGATGTGGATTCTATTCGTGTTTTTGCAGAAAATCTACGACAGTTGCTTTTAGCTAGTCCGTTAGGTCAGTTTAGAGTGTTGGCCATTGACCCAGGTTTTAAGTCGGGTTGTAAGGTGGTGTGTTTAGATGCACAAGGTAATTTGGTGCATAATGAAAATATCTATCCTCATGCGCCACAAAATGAGAAACCCAAGGCTATTAAAAAAATAGAATCTTTAGTGGACGCTTATCGCATTGAGGCTATAGCCATAGGTAATGGCACCGCTTCGCGCGAAACGGAGGCATTAATACGTAACGTTCAGTTTAAACGCGACGTGCAAGTTTTTGTAGTTAGTGAAGATGGCGCTTCGGTATATTCGGCTAGTAAAGTGGCTCGCGACGAGTTTCCTGAGTTTGATGTGACGGTACGAGGAGCTGTTTCCATTGGTCGCCGTTTGATGGATCCTTTGGCTGAGTTGGTGAAGATAGATCCTAAATCAATTGGTGTAGGTCAGTATCAGCACGATGTGGATCAAACGAAGATGAAAAACTCGTTGGATCAAGTGGTGGAGTCGTGTGTGAATACGGTGGGTGTGAATTTAAATACTGCTAGTAAACATTTGCTAACTTACGTGTCGGGCTTAGGCCCTCAGTTGGCACAAAATATTGTTGATTTTAGAACCGAGAACGGGGCGTTTGATTCGCGTGAGTTATTAAAGAAAGTGCCTCGTTTAGGTGCTAAAGCCTTTGAGCAGAGTGCGGGTTTTTTACGTATCAATGATGCTAAAAACCCATTGGATAGCACTGCTGTGCATCCTGAGTCTTATAAGATAGTGGGGCAGATGGCCAAGGATTTAAAATGTACGGTGGTCGACTTAATTAATTCAAAACAATTGCGTGATCAAATTAAGTTAGACAACTACGTGAGTGCGTCTATTGGTTTGCCTACCTTGACAGATATCTTGAAAGAATTAGATAAACCAGGTCGTGATCCTCGTGAGTCGATCCAAGTTTTTGAATTTGCAGCTGGTATCTTTTCAATTTCTGATTTGCACGTTGGGATGGAATTGCCAGGCATAGTGACCAACATCACTAATTTTGGTGCGTTTGTAGATATAGGTGTTAAGCAAGATGGCTTGGTTCATATCTCTCAAATGGCTGATCGTTTTATTAGCGATCCCAATGAAATCGTTAAATTACATCAGCACGTAAAAGTGAAGGTTGTGGAGGTTGATTCTGTACGCAAGCGCATTCAGTTATCTATGAAACTTGGAATGTAAGCTCTAATTTCTCATTCTTTTGTCGTTTTGTAGATAAGGTGTTAATTGTTTTTTTTGAGTTCAGTGTAAAAGACTTTGGTTGTTAAAATTTATTAATAGAATATAATTGCTACTTTGTGTCGCTTGTTATTGCTTAAAGGGGGAGTTGTTTTTTTTGAACCTAATAAATGAAACTAAAAATAGATTCTATTCCTTGGGCTAATGGCATAATAATATATCTTTGTTGCCGTTCTTGAATACAAACGTTAAATATTATCTAATTATGAATTCGAAGTTAATTTCATTATTATTAGTTTTAGTTACATCACTAACTGTTTATAGTCAAACTCAGCCTTTGTTAACCATCGGCGATAAAACATTTGGCGTTGAGGAATTTAATTACATCTACAACAAAAATAATTCGCTTTCCAAAACCCCATTATCCAAAGAGGCTTATTTAAGTCTGTTTGTCAATTATAAACTTAAGGTTATCGAAGCTGAAAGTCAGCAATTGGACACCCTACCTTCTTTTATTAAAGAATTAAATTATTATAGAGATGAGTTATCGAAGCCTTATCTAACCGATGAGAAGGCTCAAGAAGCGGTAGTTAAAGAGGCATATGATCATATGGTTACGGAAGTGAACGCTTCACATATCCTTATTAAATTGCCTCGTTCTCCTATGCCAGAGGATACCTTAGCTGCATATAAAAAAATTAAGGATGTTCTATCACAAATTAATAATGGAGCAGATTTTGGTGAGATGGCTGTAAAATATTCAGAAGATCCTTCTGCCGTTTCTAATAAAGGTAATTTAGGTTTCTTTAGTGGTTTTATGATGGTTTATCCTTTTGAGGAGGCTGCTTATAAAACGCCAGTAGGTAAAGTTTCACCTATTGTTCGTACTAGTTTTGGATATCATATCATTAAAGTTCATGCAAAGCGCACTAATCCTGGCGAGGTGAAAGTAGCTCATATCATGAAATTAGCTCAAGAATCGGCTCCTGATTCCGTTAAGTTACGTGCTAAAGTAGTGATTGATTCATTATATCAAGCCGTGGTGATAGGATCTGATTTTGCGGATTTAGCTACCGATTTCTCTGATGATCGTCAGTCGGCTGTTAAAGGTGGTGAGTTGCCTTGGTTTAGTACAGGACGGATGGTTGCCGAGTTTTCGGATGCTGCATTTGCTTTAAAAGCAAATGGCGACTATAGCAAACCAATTAAAACAAGTTATGGGTGGCATATAATTAAACGTATTGACGCTAAACCTATTGGATCCTTAGAGGAAAATAGAGCAGAAATAGAAAAGAAAATAGAGCGCAGTGATAGAAGGTATGAAGGACAAAAGGCCACTATCGAACGTTTAAAAGCTGAGTATAACTTTAAAGTAGATACACAAAAATTAAATCAATTAGCAAACATCGCTTTTGAAGCAAAGTCAAAATCATCGGAGTTGTCAGATCAATATAAAGCATTAGTAGAATCTAATCTTATTGTAACCACTTTTGCGGATGTTGAATTACAACCTGGTGACGTAATGAGGGATTTGGTAGAAGGTGGTTATTCATCTTCTTACTCAAAAAGAGAAGATTTTATACCTATATGGTATAAGTTTTCTAACGATCAACTGATCAATTATGAGAAAAGTAAATTAGAGCAGAAATACCCAGCCTTTAAATACTTAATAAATGAGTATCACGATGGCTTATTAATATTTGAGATTAGTCAAAAGGAAGTGTGGAACAAAGCAAACACTGATAGCGCTGGTTTAGAATCGTATTTTGAAGCTAATGCGCTAAGATATCAATTGCCTGAACGTTTTGATGGTGTGCTATATTATTGTTCAAAGAAAAAGGATGTTAAAACCATGAAGGCTTTTCTTGCAACCTCAGATAGTTTGCCATTTGATTCTTTACCTGGCAATTTAGTAGGAGAGGTAACTGTGGAGAAGGGCGTATTTGCTAAAGGAACCAATCCTGCTCTTGATGCAAAAGAATGGGGCGTAAAGTCTAAAGTAAAGACCAAGACTTATTTATTGACCAAAGGTGAGATTAAGAAGCCAGAGAGTCAAAAGTTAGAGGCAGTTAGAGGACAGGTTGTTTCTGATTATCAAGTGGAGTTAGAGAGGATTTGGGTAAAATATCTAAACGACAAATATAAGCCAGTTGTCAATAAAAGTGCTTTGGTGGAAAAGGAAAATAAGTAAGTACTAATAGAAAATGATATTTAGTGTTTAGTATAAATTATCGATTAGTAATTCTTGGACTTAGTTTAGGGCTTAGTCTTTTGACAAGCTGCAGCTCGTCTGATGATGTGAGTGGTGAGCCTGTTGTAATGGTGGAAAATAATACTCTAACTAAAGGAATGCTTTTTCATGCCATTCCAGATGGTTTGATGCCTGAAGATAGTATTGTTTTTGCACAAGAGTTTATCAACCGCTGGGTGCGTTCTGAGCTTTTGTTGCGTAAGGCTGAACTTAACCTTAATGCCAAGGAAAAAGATGTGGAGGTTTTATTGGATGAGTATCGTCGTTCATTGCTAACTCATAAATACCAACAGAAACTACTTGATCAGAAATATTCACCGTTAATTACTGATGGTGACATTCGAAAATATTACAGCGATATGCGTGATAATTTCAAATTGCCAAATCCTATTGCTAAAGGTCTGTTAGTGATCGTAGCAAAAACCGCTCCCAATGTCGATGAAGTAGACCGTTTGTATCGTTCGCGAAGAGCTGAGGATATGGTTGAGTTAGAGTCTTATTGCTTTCAGAATGCAGCCAAATACGATAATTTTGTTGACGATTGGCGGTCTGTTGATGTTATCTGGAGTAAATTACCTGTAGCTGAGCGGCAAGATGCGAGCTATCTCCAACACAATACCTTTTACAAAACAAATGATGAGTTGTACTATTATTATTTGTCAGTCAATGAGTTTATAGGTACTAATGAATTTGCACCTGTAGAATATGTTAAGAATAGCATTAAAGCTATTCTACTAAATAAAAAACGACTTGAGTTTCTTAAGCAATTAGATGCCGATTTATATGATGAGGCTCTAACCGAAAAAATTATTACTTTTTATTAATAACAAATAAAGCGCATGTTTCTTTGGGTAAAATATAGTTTATGGGTTGGTGTGACATTGCTTTTTTGTGGTAATTTACATGCCCAATCTAATTTGATTGATGAAGTGGTTGCCGTTGTTGGTGACAATGCCATCTTATTGTCTGATATCGAACATCAGTACGAATCTGAAATGATGGAGGCCGATGGCGCTAGTTATGCTGGCGACTTAAAGTGTCATGTGTTTGAACAACAGCTTTTAAATAAATTATTGCTTAATCAGGCTCAATTAGATAGTGTGGAGGTAAATGAAAATGAAGTGGTTAGTCAGGTTGATCAACGCATCAATTATTTTATCAATCAAATTGGTGACAAAGATAAATTAGAAGAGTATTTTAATAAATCCATGTTACAGATCAAAAAAGATCAGATGGATATGGTGCGTACTCAAATGTTGACTCAAAACGTGAAACGTAACATCACCAAAGATGTGAGTGTAACACCTTCCGAAATTCGCGCTTATTACCGTAGATTACCTGTAGATAGTTTACCTCAAATTCCAACTCAATTTGAGTTGCAACAAATTGTTATTTATCCCAAAAAGGATCAAAAAGAAATTGATAGAATAAAAGATCAATTACGCGATTTTCAAAAGCAGATAAATGAAGGCCGAGACTTTGCAACGTTAGCTGTATTATACTCTGAGGATAAAGGTTCTGCAGCTCGTGGGGGTGAACTTGGCTGGATGCCTCGTTCGGGTTTAGTGCCTGAATTTGCGAGTGTGGCGTTTAATCTTCAAACGCCTAACAAAGTGTCTAAAATTGTGGAAACAGAATATGGTTATCATATTATTCAATTAATAGAACGCAAGGGCGACCGTATTAATTGCCGGCATATACTTCTAAAACCAAAGGTGAGTACAGAGGCTTTGTTGGCAGCTAAAGGTACAATGGACTCTATTCGTGGTTTTATTGCTGATAAAACATTGTCGTTTGAAGAGGCTGCTTTACGTTTTTCTATGGATAAAGATTCTCGTTCGGCGGGTGGCTTAATGATTAATCCAACTGATGGAACATCTAAGTTTGAAATTGCTCAAATTCCTGTTGCTATTAATCTAGCTATTAAAGGACTTAATGTGGGAGATGTTTCACCAACATTTTATATGTTAGATGAACGTAAAGGTAAAGAGTCGTATAATATCACGAAGTTGAAAACCAAAAATGAGCCTCACAAAGCCAACATGCAGTATGATTATCAACTTTTGAAGTCTATGTTGGTTCGAAAAAAGGAGTCGGAAGTTTTTGAGAATTGGATCAAAACAAAACAAAGAGAAACGTACATTACCATTGATGACAAGTGGATAGGCTGTGACTTTGAATACAAAGGTTGGATAAAGCATTAGTGTTTATCTTTATTAATGGTTTTTTACCTCATGCGATATTTTCAAGTTTTCATTTTACTGTTTGTAACGTCGGTCTGTTTTGCTCAAAATCCTTCTACTGCTAAAAAAGCTGTGGTTGAAATCTTACATTCTGATAAGTTAAAACAAAGTAGTGCTGTTGGTAATAATGTGAAGATTTTGATTGGTAATGTGCGACTTAAGCATGTTAACACATTGATGAATTGTGATAGTGCCTATGTGTATAACGATTCTAGTTATGTGCAAGCCTATAGTAATATCCATGTTATTCAGAACGACTCCATCCACTTGTATGGCGATTTATTACAATACGAAGGGCGTATAGGTATGGCTCGCGTGCGTAAGAATGTACGAGTGGTAAAAAAAGACATACTTCTTACTACTCAATTCCTCGATTTTGACCGCATTAAAAATGTGGGTTACTATTACAATAAAGGGAAGGTCGTCAGTGGAGACAACGTTCTGACTAGCGAACGTGGTATTTATTATCCGGATCAAAGTGAAGTCTATTTTAAAGATTCGGTGGTTGTAGTTAATCCTAAATACACCATTAAGTCGGATACCTTAAGTTATAATACCGTTTCTGAAATTGCTCGTATCCTTGGACCAACCTTTATTTATAGCGATAAAAACACCTTGTATAGCGAGAATGGTTTTTATAATACCAAAACCGATAAAGCAACGCTTAAACTCAATAGTTACATTCAAGGTGAGAAGCAGTTATTGAAAGGTGATACGATTTTTTACAATCGCAAGACTGGTGATGGCGAAGTCTTTAGTCGGATGGAGCTTTCGGATACTACCAAAAATGTGGTGGTGATGGGTAATTATGGGCATTACAATGAGTTGACTCAGAATGCCATGGTCACTAAACGGGCGCAGTTGTTACAGATTTATCAAAACGACACGTTGTTTTTACACGCTGATACTTTAAGAGTTATTCCTTTACCACTAGATTCTAGTCGTTTAATTAAGGCTTATTTTAATGTTAAGTTTTTTAGGAAAGATTTGCAAGGACGATGTGACTCCATGGTTATGGATATGCGTGATTCGACCAATACCTTCTACCGTCAACCCATTATTTGGGCACAAGGCAATCAAATGAGTGCCGAAATAATAAAGATGTATTCTAAAAACCAACAGTTTAATCGAGTAGAACTTACCAATTCTTCGTTTGTGGTTTCACCAGAAGATAGTGTGCATTACAATCAGATTAAAGGGCGTAACATGGTTGGATATATCCGTAACAACGAACTCTATCGCTTAGATGTGGATGGGAACGGACAAACTATTTATTATCCTCACGATAAACAATATGTGGTTGGAGTCAATCGGGCAGAGAGTAGTAACTTAACAATACTACTTAAAGGGCGTGAGATTACTGGCATAAAAATGAACATTGAGCCTAAGGGCAATATTAATCCACCTTTTATCTTACCAGAGAAGGATGTGCGTTTAGTTGGTTTTGTTTGGCTGGATGGCATTAGACCCAAGCGTAAAGAAGATATCTTTCTTAAACTTGACCTTCCTGTGGTTGAAGGATTTGGTAAGAAATACGATGAGTTTGAGTTTGGAGAACCCAAAAAATAGGTTTCTCTCTACTATTCTTTCCTCTTTTTATTTGAAGGTGAGTGGCTGATTTGTTTGACAAGCTTAACTTAAGTCTTTATAATGTATCGTTTTTTATAAGTTTAAGACAAAGTGTATGGCTGTTTATGTAGAAGATAAGTCGTTTGTAGGTATGGATTTTACGGTTGAACCACTTGTTATGGCTGACTATGAAAACTGTTGCTTTACCACGTGTAACTTTGCTTCGGTGGATTTAAGTCATTTTAAGTTTATAGAATGCGACTTTAACGGCTGCGATTTAAGTAATGCCAAACTAGATAATTCAACCTTTCAGGAAGTTCGTTTTGAGGATTGTAAATTGCTTGGTTTACTGTTTAGCTCGTGTTGTAAGTTTTTGTTATCGTTTGGTTTTAAGTCTTGTAATTTAAGTTTGTCCTCTTTTTATCAGCTGCGATTAAAAAACACAAGGTTTGAGAAATGCGAAATGACAGAACTCGATTTTGTAGAAACCGATTTAACGGGTGCTGTCTTTGATGAGTGTAATCTCCATGGCTCTGTTTTTGAGCGGTCTATTTTAGTGCAAGCCGATTTTAGAACGGCATCTCATTATTCGATTAATCCTGCGTTAAACCGCATAAAAAAAGCACGCTTTTCGCGTGCTGGTATTGATGGTTTACTCGACACGTACGACATACGCATCGAGTAAGTTTTTATACATCCTCAGGAATGTGTTCAAGTGTAGATACTAAATAATCCCAAAATTTCTGTACCGATGCAATTTCTACTTTCTCATCGGGCGAGTGAGGATAACGAATGGTAGGCCCAAAAGATATCATATCCCATTGCGAATACACATTACCTAAAATACCACATTCTAAACCTGCATGAATTGCTTTGGTCACAGGTGTTTTACCCCATTTGTTATTATAAACACTTTGCATCACTTTTAAGATGGGTGAATTCATGTTTGGTTTCCACCCAGGGTATTGACCTCCAAAGGTAATGTCTCCTCCTGCCAGTCTAAATACACTTTCTATGGACGATTCCACATCTTCGCGAGCCGTGTCAATTGAACTTCTAATCAAACATTTTACTTGAATACTAGTTTGGTCTGATTTTACAATTGATAAGTTGGTAGATGTCTCTACCAATCCAGGTACGTCATTGCTCATGCGCATCACACCGTTTGGACAGGCTTGGATGGCATTAATCAAATCATCTTGTATCACTTCATCAATTAAAGTGGAAGGTTTTTCGATGGCCTCGCCAGTAAAACTGAGTTTAGGTTCGGTGCCATTGTATTCTTCGCGATAAATCTCTTCAAACTCCTCTAAGGCATCTAATAATTCATCACCCATATCATTGGGAATGGTAATGACAGCAACCGCTTCGCGTGGTATGGCGTTACGCATGTTACCACCTTCAATGCTGGCTAAACGAGCCTCTAGATTGGCAACGGCATACTTTAGAAAACGAAACATTAGTTTGTTCGCATTGGCTCTGCCGCGACTGATGTCTAAGCCCGAATGACCCCCTTTTAAGCCTATCAACGATAGTTTAAAAGCAAGATGGTCGTTAGGCACAGCCACAGGCGTATAAGCAAACGAAATGTTAGCATCGGTACCGCCAGCGCAACCTACATATAGTTCACCTTCATCTTCCGAGTCTAGATTTAATAAGATCTCGCCATTAAGTAAGCCTGGCTTTAGAGCATTGGCACCTGTCATTCCTGTTTCTTCATCCATGGTAATTAGGGCTTCAATGGGGCCGTGCTTAAGCGTGTTGTCCTGAAGCACAGCCATAATAGCCGCTACACCAATGCCGTTGTCTGCACCCAGAGTGGTGCCATTGGCTGTTACCCATCCATCTTCAATACGTGTTTCGATGGGGTCGTTCTCAAAATCGTGTATTTTATCTCTGTTTTTTTGAGGCACCATGTCGATGTGACTTTGAAGAATCACCCCTTTTCGATTCTCCATACCTTTGGAGGCAGGTTTACGAATAATCACATTACCCACCTCGTCTTTGATGGTTTCGAAACCCAATTGTTTACCAAATGTCACCATATAGTCAATGGCTTTACCTTCTTTTTTTGAAGGACGAGGCAATTGAGTTAGTTGATAAAAGCTTTTCCACAGTGCACTTGGTTCCAGTAATGTTATGTCGTTACTCATCATTTTGTATTTGAGTGATGTTATTTTTTTATTGGTCTAATGTTTTTGAGTGCGCCTGTTGATGGCTCCATCTCAATTTGTAAGTCGTTACGTTCTAATAACTCTACAGGTAAGCATAATGTTCTTCCGTACTGAGCAATTTTCACCTCTTGTTCTTTTAAGAGTAGGTTACGGTCTATTATTTTAACCACTACTTTACCTGGTAGGCAATAGAAAAGACCTGTTGGTGTTGTTTTGTCTTTCTTTTTGTCTTCTGTTTGAGGAAGCTCATTGTTTTCAACTACTTTCCAGTCAAGGTAAACAGGTGTGCCACTCACGTCCATTTTATCAACCACTCCTTTTGAAGTGGAGAATCGAAACAACACATCGTTGGCGCCCTTACTTTGATTTGGTATCACATCAAATGTTTTGATGCTTGTGGTAGTAATGGTTTTTCCAGCAAACAACTCCATGTATTGTTTTTCTAATAGATTAAGCTCGTTAAAAGCTAATTCGTAGGCCAAACCATCGGGTGGGAATAACTTTAGGTCGGATGATAGGAGTTTTAAACGACGTTTACGAACTTTGTAAATTAGGTTAGCAGCCTCCTCAGCCATAGCTGCAGTAGATGTTTTAACCAATTGTTTTTCCAGGTAAGGAACCGAATCAAAGGTGATGTTGGCCAACGAACCAGATTGTGGATAATCGTAATTCTTCAGTGTGCTACTACAAGCTGGTACCTCACTCATATTAACGCCCATAATTAATCCTTCAGAACTCAGGTTGATGAAAGGGGCAATGTTGTCACCCTCAAAACTAACGTGGTAACTATTTTCTTTATCAGGAATACCAACGGTGTAGATGCGAATGTTTTTGATGCTCCACTCTTCCTTATCCTCGGCAATTACATCGGTGATGTT
>QKIO01000385.1 GCA_003251015.1 Bacteroidales bacterium | reverse complement strand
TTCTTCGAAAAAGCTTGTGGCATCAGCGGTTATATGTTAGAAATAAATCCGTTTGACCAACCAGGTGTAGAAGCATACAAAAAGAACATGTTTGCCTTACTTGAAAAACCAGGCTTTGAAGCCGAAACGGCTGCTATCAAAAAAAGGTTGTAATAAGGTAGTAATCAACAGAAAATATAAGTGCACACAAAGCCTGACCGAATTGGTCAGGCTTTGTGTTTTTTCTTTGAGAGTGGGCGGTTTGATAGCTAGATATAGTTCTTGGAAACTAAATAATAAAACCCCACATCTCTGCAGGACTTTATTTTATACTTTAAAGACCAGAGGCCTAGTTTAATGCGACGTAGCGAGAGTGCTAGGCAAAACGATTAACGTTGTTTTGTTGCTCTGAATAACGCGGCTAAAAAAACAAACCGTTGTAGTTCATTTACACAACAGGACTGTCAATCTGTTTCCGGCGCCAATACAGTATGTTTTCTGATATCGAAAACCTCGAAGGTTATATGTAATAGAAATTGTTATAGATGCAGGAGATGCAGTAATGATAAGAATATGGTTTTGTGCAAGCTTGATGTCATCTTTGCTCCACCCATGATGCTGGAAAAGGGACTATTTGCAACTGCGGAATGGATGTAGCAACAATCCATTCCGTACAAATTTCGCGCACATCTCTATTGCGCATACTATTGACATCAATAAGTTAATTTTAGAAACTTGCTAACCTAAAACCACATCAATATGATTTTCGGCTACCCCGTGAATCCAAGTAACCAGCATTCAAAAGCGTACGATGGCAAACCCTATTGCTATGATTGGACTACTTATTTTTTCAGACACTTACAAAATTAGATTATATAAAGTAGTGCCAAATGACCCTAAAAAAACCTCTGTTTTTGGGTGATTTTTATTGATTTTATTGCAAAAACCAGCAATATGGGTAATAAGTTACGTAGGAACGGTAGATATTGTTACCCTGGATAAAATCCAGGGTAATAGAATTATAGGCGTATGAATTCCGCAGGAATGGCTCACTTGATTGATGTACTAAAGTCTATACCTTAAAAATATCTCGAACCTAGACTTCTTGTGTTTTCTTGCTGTGTGGTATTACCTGGCTTGATTCTACATCGTAGACTTAACCACCCCGCCGTCTAATGCGTAAACCTGACCAGTAACAAAAGACGATGAAGGAGATAACAACCAAACGGCTAAACCTGCTAAATCATTGGCATCACCTAGGCTTCCTTGAGGTATATTTGAGATAAGCTGTTTGCGACATTCCTCTATACTCAAACCATTGAGTTGGCTCTTTTTTTCTAACAGCCGGTCTATAGCTGCTGTATCGTGAGTGCCTGGCGCCAACACATTAAAGGTTATGTTTAACCCACTCAGTTCTTGAGAGATGGTTTTCATCATACCTACTACCGCTAGTCTTAGTGAGGTGCTTAATACCAAGTTCTCGATGGGCTGCTTTACCGAGGAGCTCTCTAGGTAAACAATACGACCATACCTTTTTTCCTTCAATAAGGGAACTATCTTTTGTGTGAGCTCCACTTTCCAGCGTAGAATATTACGGTAAGCATCATCCCAATCTGATAGGCGCGTTTCTTCAAATTGCATGGCAGGGGGGCCTCCTGCATTAATAAAAGCGCCACTGAGACCTGTTTTTTGAACCATCCCAACCACCTTATTTATGGTTTCACTTTGGGTGATGTCACCTTTTATACTCGTAAACTGTTTTGGATAGGCTAATTCCAACTTGGTTAATTCCTCCTGATGACGGGCTATGCCAATCACCTTAGCACCCTCATTCATTAATGATAGGGCTGTGGCACGACCAAAACCCGCGGTTGCGCCTCCTACTATAAATACCTGGTCTTTTACTTGAATATCCATGCGTCAAATCCTTTGCTATAGGACAAATAAGGGCGAAGAAAGTTCTATCTATTCATCATCAAAAATATAAGCGCCCAATACTTAATGCAGGTAGTTGCTCCACATTGGTCATTCTATTATAGATTAGCTCTTCAACAACTTGCTCTACATTGTTTGGATAATTAACCGTTACACGGTTGTTGGACATTGTCCAGGTTTTAATTTCATCCAATGCCGAGCCATCAAAACGACTTAATACCTGCACACCCATATGTTTCAGCATAGCCGCATTACATTGCTGCTCGTACTGACCAATCATAGGAATCACACATAGTTTTTTGCCTAAATAAAGTGTCTCGGCTGGCGTTTCGAAACCCGCATTACAAAGCACGCCCTCGGCACCCAATAGACTAGTTGTAAACATCTCCTTATTAACTGGTTGAATACGCACATTATCTACTTCCTTACCTTTGGTATTGTGTTTTGAAAACACCTCCCAAGTCACATCCTTAATCTGAGTTAGCACCTCTATGATACTCTCATCGCTGTAGGCAGGTAGGTAAACGGTGTAATGCCCCTGTTGACTGCTTGTGGCCTTGCGAATGTCTTTACGGATAATGGGCGTATGAATGGAATCACCCATCTTGTTGAAGTGAAAGCCGTACTGCTCATTGGTTGGAGCGTAATGTTGAAGAATAAATTTACCCAACCAATCTTTTTTATCAGGCAAAGGCATGTGGGGATGCAATACAGCACTCTGATGACTCAAACTGATGCATGACACCTGTTTTAACTTACAAGCCCAAGCTACAATGGGTTCAAAATCATTCACAATCAAGTCATAGTCTGCCACAGGCACAGAGAATATCTCGTTGATAAATCGCAGTGGACGAATGTTTAAAAACGTTTTTAGTATATCTAATCCTCCTGTTTTCCCAAACATAAAACTCAAACCATGAAATCGGTATTTAATCTCCCAAGGAAGACTAATATCGCACTGATTACCACTCAACAATAAATCTACGGTGCCGTATTTTTGTAATTCAGGAATCACATCATAAGCTCTGGCCAAATGACCATTACCGGTACCTTGTATGGCATATAATATTTTCATCATCTAACTTTTAATAACATCCCTAAACATGGTGTTAAACAATACTTTTTCATTGGGAAGTAATAAATCATCACTCACCAAGTGGTCATTCGAATCATCCTCTGCAGTTAATTTATCATCTGGATGGTAATGATACAGATGCCACTCGTTATTGTAATATTCAAGTGACGTCATGTTTTCTACCCAATCGCCGCTATTGAGATAGGTCATTGCACCCAGACCATTGGAAATTACTTTTTTCTCTGGCCAGTGAATATGACCGCATATAGCGTATTGATAATTTTTTTTGATTGCCAAATTCGAAACAATCTCCTCAAAGCCAGAGGTTATATTTCTCTTTTTGCCTTTCACAGCATTCTTAATATCACGAGAGAGGGATATTCGCTTCTGACCAAGCAATGCCAAACCCCAGTTAGCAGCCCTATTTATTTGAGTTAACATGCCATAGCCTTTGGCACCCAACTTAGCCAGCCATTTCGACCGATGCATCACCACATCAAACACATCACCATGAAAAATCCATGTTTTCTCACCGTTTAATTCAAGAATCAATTTGTTGTGAATATGGAAGTTACCTATCGATAGACCAACAAAACGGCGAAAAGTCTCATCGTGATTACCCACCAAATAATGCACTTCGGTGCCTTGTTCCATCATCTTAACCAACTGACGGATGACTTTTAGATGTGATTTTGGAAAAAAAGAGGTGCTAAACTGCCATACATCAATAATATCACCATTGAGAATTAGCGTTTTCGGATTGATGCTTTTTAAGTAAGCCAGTAGTTCTTTGGCTTTGCAGCCATAAGTGCCCAAGTGAGAGTCGGAAATGACTACTACCTCAAGCCTTTGTGTCGGATTATCATTAACCTGTTTATTCATTAGTAACTGTTTTAAATTACAGTACAAGAATAAGGTTGTTACATAACCTACATGTTAAGACGACACTAAAAAATTGAAAATTAAGACGGTGTGTTAATAAATAATTAACGCCGTAGTGGGGCTACGGCGTTCTTTAATAAGATGAATCACAACAACTAAAAAACCATTGGCTCGATAACCGATTTGCGGCGGCTCATGGCCTTTTGCCAGAAAGCATATAAATTATGAGTATAACTCCGCGAGATACCTTCTGTTTGCACCAGCTTATTGCGACGTGCCAATACTACTGACGAGACATTACACCCAGTGCTACCACAAATTAGATAATCCACATTAGCCCTAGCAATATTCTCCCAGTTCATAACCGAACTAGGGCTTGTAAGTATTAAATCGGTTTTTTTATGATTGATGTGTTTACTAAGCTCAAGAATATGTTCTACCGTACCATCCACATTGCCACTAATGGCTAACAACACATGCGAATAATTCGTTTGTGTATTTAATAATTCCGCCAGATTTGACCACTCTACCTGACTAGATGGATAGTTCAACACATCGGCAGTAATGCCATGTACTAAACAAAGCTCTGCAATACCTCGGGATGAGGGCTCATCGCTCACAATAAGTAACTCCTTTTCAAAGGGCACCACCGAATTAAGCACCGTTTCCAACGCAAACCGTTTGTTTTGATTAAACGTAATGGTTTCATAACCCGAAAGATAAAATGTGTCTTCGGTGTATTTCTGATGAGTGATAAGTGACAAAAAACTAGTATCTGAAAAACCCTCAACTAATATGTTGGTCGAAAGACTGGCTAAGTTTGAGTTTAGTGTTTGCATAAAGAGCTTTTTACATTTGGTGTAAAGATGTTAAAAGTATAAGCCTTAATTATGAACAAAGTCTTATGCTTTTGTTAAACATACATGAATCTGACAAACAAACTACTTAAAACACGTATGCCAAAGCCGATATAAATATGATTTTAAATGGAAATTTTTAAAAAACAAGGGTAGTTACTTGACTTTTCTATGATTCTATGCCATCAAAAGATGATTTGGTGCTACAACCTAATGATTAATCTCTTGAAAAAATTTCTTGGTGATGGTGTGTATAGCCTTATCAAATTCGGTTCGTAGATCTTTATGAGCTTCAATAAGTTTGATGCCATCGGGGGTGAGTGTGGTTTTACCTCCTAAAGCCCCACCACGTTGTCTGTCTACTAATTTAAAGCCCAAAGCTACCTCCATATCTTGAAGTAAACCCCACGCTTTGCGGTAACTAATTTCTAGTTCTATAGCAGCATCTTTTAGTGATTCGGTAGCTTGTATACTTTTAAGCAACTGAAAATTGTCTGAGTTGATAATTTTACCCAATTCTTTGTGTTCCAAACTAATAGAGTAGTTGAGAAATACATTAAAATATTTAGAACCTTTAGAGCCAGCCATAATAGTTAATTAAGAGATACTTATGTAGGTTGTCCGCATTGGGGGCAATGAGGATTTTTGTGCAAATCAATTTTCACCCAATCCATATTTTGGGCATCAAAAAACAACAATTTATTTTGTAAAACGGTGGTGTTCCCACTTAAAAATTTTAATGTTTCAAGGGCTTGCATGGTTCCCATCACACCCGCCACAGCACCTAACACAGGTTTTGGTTTTCCGTCCTCTGGTACATCCTCAAAAAGACAATTTATACAAGGTGTAAAGGGCGGTTGTAATACCGTAAGTTGAGCTGTCCAGCAATCAATACCAGCGTGAACAATAGGCGTATTTGTGCTTAACGAATAGCGATTTAACACCATGCGAGTTGGGATATTATCCAAACAATCTACAATAATTGTAGCGTCTTTTGCCAACTCAGAAATGGATGAATCATCTATACTTACGTGATGTGTTTCAATAATTATATCTGGGTTGAGCTCTGAAAGGGTTTGCAAAGCTGAATCAGCCTTAGGCACATCGATATCGTTAGTTGAGTGAAGTATTTGACGATTTAGGTTTGATAATTCAACCCTATCACGATCCACAATAACTAAATGCCCCACACCAGCAGCAGCTAAATAGATAGAGGCAGGCCCACCTAAACCACCCGCACCTGCAACAAATACTTTTGAATTTTTAATGCGTTGTTGTGCAGCAGCACCAAAGTCAGGTAAAATTAATTGGCGTAAGTACCTTGTTTCTTCGTTTTGGGTAAGCATATCTAATGTTTTCTGAGATGCAATTTTACGCATTTTTAACGCTTTAAACTTCGTATCGATATACTTTTTTTGATACAAATAGGTGTATAAACCATATTAAGGCGAATTATTAATCATCTGAAAGATGGTCTATTGGTTATCTATACAAAGTCCTATTTCAACTATTTATGAAAGTACTAACGGATTTCTCTTAAACAAGGTACGACAAGTTGATATAGAATGATTTTAAATAACAGTTATGCTTCAGTTTTGTATAATCCTTAAGATTCGTATTATCAGCACTATACTCGATATGCGTTTTTTGCATATCGGTTGTCTATCAGCAAATTAGATTTATTTATTGTATTTTCGCATCAATTGAACAGTTAAACACTTATAAAACAAAATAATATGGCTTTTGGATTTAAAAATAAGGTTTTAAGAATTAATCTAACCGATTCAACAATCAAGATTGAGCAACCGGGTGAAGCATTTTTTAAGAAATACATTGGTGGTAAGACTATGGCTGGTTACTTCCTTAATAAAGAGGTGAGCGGCGAATGTGATCCATTAAGTCCTGAAAATAAAATCATTGTAGCACCTAGTATCATTACAGGAGCGCCTATTCCTGGAACTTCTCGTTTTACTGTTGCGGCAAAGAGTCCATTAACCGAAGGTTTTGGTAACTCTGAGGGTGGTGGTTTCTTTGGTCCTGAGCTGAAATTTGCTGGATACGATGTGATCATTGTAGAAGGAAAAGCCGCCAAGCCATGTTATATTAGTATCATTGATGATAAAGTAGAAATTAAGAGTGCGTCACATATGTGGGGCAAAGAAACTGGACCAGTAGAAGAAATGATACGTGAAGAGATGGGCGAAAAAAGAGCTCGTGTGCTTCAAACAGGTCCAGGTGGAGAAAATATGGTGCGTTTTGCCGCGCTAACCAATGAATTAAAACATTGGAATGGTCGTTGTGGTTTAGGTGCTGTGTTTGGTTCAAAAAATCTGAGAGCTATTGCCGTTAAAGGTGATAACAAAGATTTTATGAAAGAATCTGATAAAGTAAAAGAATATAGCCAATGGTTTGCTAAGAACTGGAAAAACCACGAAGGATTACCTGGTTTTGGTAATGCAGGTACTTTTAGTTTGGTAACTATCTTAGATAGCATGGGTATCTTACCTACTCATAACTTCCAAATGGGATCGTTTGACAAAGCAGCTCAAATCGATGGCCCTAAAATACAAGCTGAGATAGGTCATAAGCGTGAAGGATGTTTTGCATGTCCTGTGCGTTGTAAACAAGTTGTTAAACACGAATCAGAAGATCCAAATCTTAACATAGACCCAGCTTATGGAGCGCCTGAGTACGAAACAATGGGAGCTATTGGTTCTAACTGTGGTATTGGTGATTTGATTAGTGTATGTAAAGGAAATGAGTTAATTGCTAAATTTGGTCTTGACTCAGTGGGTACTGGTATGACCATTGCTTTTGCAATGGAATGTTACGAAAAAGGTATCATCACTAAAGAAGATACTGGTGGTTTAGATTTGAAATTTGGTAATAACGAAGCGTTCTTAGAAATTATTCGTCAGATCGCTTATCGCGAAGGTTTTGGTGATGTGTTAGCTGAAGGAAGTTACCGTGCCGCTGAAAAAATTGGAAAAGGAGCTATGGAATTTTTCATGGGTTCTAAGAAAATGGAATTTGCTGCTCACGAAGCTCGTGGAAAATGGAATGTAGGTTTGGGTTACGCGGTATCTCCAAATGGTGCCGACCACGTCGTTGTAGAGCATGACCATTGTTTTATGGGTGAGCCAAATACTGATCCTGAAGCATTAGTTGATGGTAACGTATTTACGTTATTCCAGTTCGGTATTCGTAATCCTATGGAGCCTTGCTCATTAGATCATGATAAAGTTCGTGCTTTTGTGGTACTACAGAAATTATGGAGTGTAATGGACATGTTAGATATCTGTATCTTCCTAGTAGAGCCAAGTCGTCGCATGATTACTCTTGAGCACTTACCAAAATTAGTAAATAACATTACTGGATGGGATATTACCTTAGGCGAACTTATTATAGCTGCAGAAAGAGGGATTGTTATGGCTCGTATGTTTAACGCAAAATGTGGTATCACAGCAAAAGACGAAACATTACCAGAGCGTATGTTTACGCCACTTCCTAATGGTGCATTAAAGGGTATGAAAATAGACCGTGAGCAGTTTGAAGAGGCTAAGGTATTGTATTACCACATGGCTGGAATGGACGAAAATGGTGTTCCGTTAAAAGGCAAGTTAGTTGAAATGTGTTTAGAAGAGTTGATGTAGAAACATCGCTTTACATTAAGATAGATGGTGGTAGAGATTTAATAAGTCTTTACCACCATTTTTTTTTATCATTTACTATTTTTGTTTTTTACTAAACACTACGAAGGCATCGGTGTTTAATAAATAAACATTAAAAATGTAACCATGCATACAGTTAAGATATCAGCCTTAGGTCCTTTAAAAGAAAAAATTACTCAAGAACAAGAAGTGCAACTAAGTAGTGCCGATCAAACAGCATTTGAATTGGTGGATGAGAAGTTTGGTATTCCTAAAACAGAATCGCGTATGTGTTTTGTAATCAACGGCAAAATACAAAAGGGAAGCTACATTCTACAGGCCAATGACAGCATCGTAGTGCTAAAAATGGGTGGTGCTGGGTGATGTAAACACGGATATACCTTACAATAGTGCAAAAAAAAGCTGCTAAATTTCTTTAGCAGCTCTCTAATTCTTTCTTTAACTACAAGATAGCATCTAATTTAGAAGCCAAAATTGTTTTAGGCACTGCGCCTACTTGTTTATCAACTACTTCACCTTTTTTAAAGAAAAGGATGGTAGGAATGTTTCGTATTCCAAATTTTACTGAAGTAGCAGGATTGCTATCGACATCCATTTTTGCAATAACAGCTTTATCGCCATAATCGTCAGCTAATTCTTTTACGATTGGCGTAACCATTCTACAAGGTCCACACCACTCAGCCCAAAAATCAACTAAAACAGGTTTGTCTGAATTCAATACTACTTCTTCAAAATTAGCATCAGTAACTTCGATCAACATAGCAAATATTTTATTTATATGATTAATAATTCTGTATAGTAAACAACAATCGTTGTGTCACAAAGTTATTAAAAATTAGCATTTCGAGTAAATAAATCAAATTTTTTATTGCCAAAGGAAATAGTTGTAGTGCATAATGGAACTAAATTATTTCTGTAACTCGAGTATATCAATCACATAACTAACTTTTGCTAATTCTATTTACTAAGCAAACACGTTTGCGAAACATGGAAAAGATAAGAGAAAACTTATTTGATAAAAAGTTTTGAACAGCTTTTGATCGGGTTGGATTATGATGATGAATTTTTATAACTTACTGTAAAAACATTATTATGCTCGTAAAAACGTTTGGTTCGGCCGTCAGTGGTATTGATGCATACACCATCACTATGGAAGTAAGTATTTCGCAAGGAATACGATTTTTTTTGGTTGGCTTACCTGATAATGCTGTTAAAGAGAGTCAGCAACGCATTGAGTCGGCATTAAAGATTAGTGGTTATAAATGGCCAGGGCATAAAATAGTGATAAATATGGCACCCGCTGACATTCGTAAAGAAGGCTCTTCGTACGATTTACCTCTGGCCATAGGCATTTTAGCAGCCTCATCGCAAATATCAAACCTACATCTAGACAAATACATCATAATGGGGGAGTTATCACTCGATGGTAGCTTACAACCTGTGAAAGGAGTGCTGCCAATGGCCATAAGAGCACGGGATGAAGGCTATAAAGGCTGCATTCTGCCCCTCGGCAATGCGCGTGAAGCGGCTGTAGTCAACGGCATCGATGTTTATGGGTTTGAGAATATAACTAAGGTTATCGATTTTTTACATACTGGCGAAGGCGCCGAACCAGTGCGCATCGATACTGCTTTAGAGTTTGAGAAAAGTGTAGAAGCCGTTGATTTTGATTTTTCGGAAGTTAAAGGCCAAGAAAATGTCAAAAGAGCCTTGGAGATTGCAGCCGCAGGAGGCCATAACCTAATTATGATTGGCCCGCCAGGCTCTGGAAAATCTATGTTGGCCAAACGTTTGGCATCCATCCTACCTCCACTATCGTTAAATGAAGCTTTGGAAACGACTAAAATACATTCGGTAGCTGGCAAAACCAGTTCAAACAATTCATTAATTACCCAACGACCTTTTCGTAGCCCTCATCATACCATATCAGATGTGGCCTTGGTTGGTGGTGGATCGTTTCCTCAACCTGGCGAAATATCATTGGCTCACAACGGAGTGCTTTTCTTAGATGAATTACCCGAGTTTAAGCGCACGGTGCTGGAGGTGATGCGTCAACCGTTGGAAGATAGACGGATATCCATATCACGAGCAAAGTACACCATCGATTTTCCAGCTAGTTTTATGCTAGTGTCTAGCATGAATCCTTGTCCATGTGGATATTTTAACCATCCCGATAAAAAGTGCGTTTGCAGTCCCGGGGTGGTTCAAAAATACTTGGGACGCATCTCGGGCCCTTTGTTAGATCGTATTGATTTACATATTGAAGTGGTACCTGTGTCGTTTAATAAATTGGCCGAAGCACCAGTGTCTGAAACGAGCATTTTTGTGAGAGAACGCGTAATGAAAGCACGTAAAAAACAGGTGGTACGCTTCGAAACGGATGAGTTGGTGCATTGTAACGCACAAATGAGCAACCGATTACTAGCTAAACATGCTAAACCTGATGAAGCAGGCATGCAAATTCTAAAGATGGCCATGGAAAAGTTAGATTTATCGGCACGCGCCTATGACCGTATCTTAAAAGTGGCACGTACCATTGCAGATTTAGACAATTGCGAAACCACTCAAGCCCATCATATCGCTGAAGCTGTTCAGTATCGCAGTCTCGACCGTTCTACATGGGGCGCCTAAAACCAATGAGGTTATGATTCTGCGTAATTCCGTAAATCACTTAACCCGATAGAGTATGATTATGTATCTAAGAGCCTTAATGGGTTGACATTTAAGCAATTTGGGTATATCTATATTTAATGTTAATTTTGAAGAATAATTAAAGTCGTTGTTATGAATTGGTCTGAATCAAATAAATCAAATGGTTATTTTATAGTTAAGAAAGGGAAATCTTTTCAAGATGATAAAAATGAGGTTTTGAAAGTGGTAGAAGACAAAACCGATTGGACTCAAAAACTCAATTGGATAGCTGCTGAAGGCACCAAAAAAGGTTTTAAGAAAGCTAAGAAAGTGTCACGCGAAATCGTGTTACAGCAAAACGGTAAGATTATCATAAAAAAGCATGGAAAACCTAGTCAAGTACTTGATGTAGTTAATGAAAGAAAGGTTGAGGTTGGTAAAACCATTACTTTACACATTTAGACTTCATGTCAAATCACAGATTACGAATGTTTGCAGGGCCTAATGGTTCAGGGAAAAGCACTGTTTTTAATGAAATTAGAGACCATTATAAATTAGACCAAGGGTCAATTTATTTAAATGCTGACGAAATAGAAAAAGAACTAACCAGAAAGAAAAGAATTTCTTTTTCGGATTATAATATAAACCCTCAAGTTGGCCTTAGATTTGAGAATTTCCTTAAACAACATTCTTTATATAGGAAAGCTACGTTGGACGGATACAAATTTAATATTTCAGTTAATGAACAAGGAGTTATCTCTACGAATGTCCAAAGCCACTCCTATGAAGCATCAATTTTAACCGACTTTCTTCGTCTGAAATAATTAGCTGTCGCAAAGATATTTCTTTTGAAACAGTTATGTCGCATCATTCTAAAATAGAAGTATTAAGGAAAGCAAAGGAGAATGGATATAGAAACTACCTGTATTTCATTTCAACAGAGAGTGTCGAAATAAACAAGTCAAGAGTTAAGGAACGTGTTTTAAGTGGAGGTCATCCAGTATCAGGAAATAAGATTGAGGAGCGATATTATAAAAGTCTTTCTTTATTAAGTGAGGCTATCAAACATACATACAGAACTTTTGTGTTTGATAATAGCGAGAGTAAATCAAGATTAATACTTGATATTTTTGAAGGTAAATTGGCCACTTATAGGTGCGATAGTGTGCCTGAATGGGTGGATAGATATTGTTTAAAGTAAAATTAGTATCAGTATCAACAAAAAAAGTAACGTTTATTCAACCTGCTTACTTTTAGTTATCAATGCATCGCACGTTAAAATAGCGTATGTATAACTTTTAACCTATATTTGGTTGTCAATACACAAAGTATAATGAGTAAAAGAAGTAAATCTATGACATCAAATAGTTTAATGGATCCAATAGGGAGGTTGATGGGTCTGAGATATAAATCACATCCATGGCATGGCATCGATATTGGTGATAAAGCACCCAATGTTGTAAATTGCTTTATTGAGGTGGTTCCCACCGACACGGTTAAATATGAAATAGATAAGGTGAGTGGATATTTAAGTATCGACCGTCCACAGAAGTACTCCAATGTGGTGCCCGCGCCTTATGGTTTTATTCCACAAACTTATTGTGGTGAATTGGTAGGTAAATACTGCTCGGCTAAGACAGGCAAAAAAGACATTATGGGCGACCGCGACCCCTTAGATATTTTGGTTTTAACCGAGAAGGATATTACGCATGGAGATATCATTGCCAAAGCTATTCCAATTGGTGGTTTTAGAATGTTGGATGGAAATGCAGCTGACGACAAAATTATTTCTGTACTGAATAACGATGTGGTTTATGGTGAGTTTAAGGACATTAGCGAATTGCCAGCATTAGTAATCACTCGTTTAAAACATTATTTTCTGACTTATAAAGACATGCCAGGTTTAAGTAATCATTCAGAGATTACGCATGTGTATAACGCAGATGAAGCCAGAGAAGTGATTAGAATGGCTGTTAAAGATTATGAAAATCGATTCGAAGGGCTGCGAAGAGCCTTATCGTCCTATTAAATACAAAGCGGCTTAGGTCGCTTTTTTTATGCCTTAGCAGGTGCCAACCTAAATGTATGTTCTAACTGATGTTGCGAGTAAGTGATAGACAAATTTGATATTTCACAGATGCGTTTAACAATAGACAAACCAATGCCTAATGAGTTATTACTTAGACTATCCTTCTTAAAACGATGAAAAATTTCGTCGGGTGTGAGCACCAGTTTGATACCACTATTGCTAATAGTCAAAACCTCCTGATTGCAATTAATACGTATGTATCCTAGATTTATATTATGGCGGATGGCGTTTTTCAATAGATTTTGCACCAAAGTATGCGCCAATGTTTTATTCATGGTAAGGATTAGAGGCGTTGCGTTTGAATCTACTTCTACCGAAAGTTCTTTTGTCTCAATAAACGGTTCCAGTAATACCAACTGCTCATTGATTATTAGCAACATATCAACAGGCTCTTCATGGGCAAATAATCGATTATCTAACTTGGCAAGAAAAATTAATGCTTGATTGGTTTTGGATAAACGTGACGTGGTATCCATCAAACTAACTACAATTTTCATTTCTTCCTCGCCAAGATTGGGCGATTGAAGCAGCTCATCGAGGCGAGAGGTGATAATGGCCAATGGTGTTTGCAGTTCGTGAGAGGTATTCTCGGTGTATTGTTTTAAACGCTCATAATCTTCTTTTATTTTGGCATCCATGGCACTAAATACAACATTAAGTTGCTCAAATTCATCCACATCAGAAGTCATTAAATCGAGTTTGTTCTCTTTATTAACATCAAACGACCTCAGTTTTTTGATGGTATCGTAAAATACGGTTAACGCATATTTAGTGGCCTGACGGTTTACAAAATAGAGAATCAAAAAAAAGAGAATGGGAAAAAAGGTTAACATCAACGTAAACCTCATTATCAACAAATCGGAGGGTGCAGTAGGTCGCAGTAAAGCTACTTTTTGATTGGCTTTTACAAACGTTAATTTGCGGAAATACTCAGCTTTACCCGTTTGCTTGTTTAGTTTAATAGTATCAGAAAGGATGTATCCGTTGATAGATTGAGGTGAGGAAAGGGTATCAATTTCAAGGTCTATGTAGGTAAAAAGATTCGTTGATGCAGATTCTTTTTTTTGATTTAACTGAATATACGCTTCTTCTAGTTCAAGATTGAGGTATTTGTTGACGGCATAACGAATGAAATAATAGCCACCTAAACTGCCAATGAAGAAAAAGAATACACTTGCCGAGATAAAATTTAAACTTGTTTTCGTTAATAACTTCATGGTAGTGAGATGTGTTATGCCCAGATGCCTATTAAGGCAATATCTTTTTGTATGAAACAGGCTAATTCGTTATTCCGAGTCGGTAAAACGGTAACCTACGCCATAAATGTTTTTTATGTAATCGCCGCAGCCCGCTTTAATCAGTTTCTTTTTTAGGTTTTTTATGTGAGTATAGATAAAATCATCGGTGTAGCCATAATCCATAAAATCTTTCGACATGTGTTCGCCAATCCCCGTTTTAGTTAATACTCTGTTTTTGTTGGATATGAAATAAAGTAACAAATCAAATTCACGTTTGGTAAGATCCACGGTTTCGTCATTCACCATCACCTTTAATGTATCGGGATGAATCTTTAATTCGTTAAATACGATGGTATCGTCCCCTTTAAAATGAACACGACGTATAATGGATTTTAGACGGGCATTCAACTCAGCAAGTTGAAATGGTTTGGTGAGGTAATCATCGGCGCCCAATTCAAGACCTTCAATTTTGTTATCCAAGCTATCGCGTGCAGATACGATAATGATACCCGTATTCACATTTTGATTTTTTACTTTGCGTAACACCTCTAAACCATTGCCATCCGGAAGATTCAAATCAAGAATAATAATATCAAATTGATTGTCTACCATGTGAAGAGCCATGGCTAGTTTTGAGGCAAGCTCAACCAAATGGCCTTCTTGTTCGAGAAAGCGCTGAAGACTAGATGCTAATTGTGGTTCATCTTCTACAACAAGAATTTTCATGGAAGTGATATTACTGTATAATGTGGTTTTAGTAAACACAAATATACTAAAACACGCGATACCTTTTAGTTTTGAGATTTCTTTACAGAATAAAATTGTGTAGATGAGCTCTTTACCTACTATAATAGGAAGAGGCTGTCAGATATTTGACTATCTAACAGCCTCTTACTTGTTTACTAGCTATTCTCTGCTTCTGGCCGTTGGTTTATTCCAATACCACCTCTAGTTGATTAATATCGCTTGGATTATAAGGACTAAGGTTTTGGATACGCTTTTTTAAGTTTTCACCTAACTCATTAGGAGCAGTACCCGACTGAACAAAGCCATTACGGTTAAAATACCCTGGAGCATCAGCATCTTTAAGATGTTTGGCTAAGTCGCTTTGATCAGGTCTTACCCCAAATTCAGTTATAAACCATCTATTTACTTCATCGGTAATCACTCGTTTTATGCTATAGTCAACTAAAATTGTATTGCGATCAGCAGCGTTTAATTCCACAGGCGGTAAACCCACTTCTGCTACTCCTGCTTCACCATTAGCTGTTGCCGAAGCCACAAAAGACCAGTTAAATCCTTTTTTCTCGGTGAAGAAGCGTGCATTAGGATGGTTGGTGTTACCAAATACATCTACATAATCTCCTTTTATACCTACAAACATTTTTAGCCTGTTAACTGCATAAGGCTCCACGTCTTCACTAGGCATAGGCAGATGAGCAATGGTTACCGTCATAAATCGATCGTACTTAGCTGTTCCTACTTCCGAATAATTGATTTTGTAAACTGCCATTGGCGCATTTTCGTTCTCTACACGATTGATGTTGTAGGGTTTTAAGATGGCAATGGTGTGCAGTGGCATCTTATTCCATAGAATCACGATAGCTCTGCCACCATCTTCGTTACCTTCCGAATCGACATCGGTAATAACTAATTTGTACTCAAAAGACAGACCCAAATACTGCGCACCCTCAATTACTTCAAGGTGTTTTTGGCGTCCATCTTCATCACTAGTGTAAGTTAAACTCATGGCACCATTAATATTGTGGTTGGCGATGCTTTGTAGAATTTCTTTAACCAGTTGAGCCGAATTTTGACCAAGGGCAATAAAATTTCTTAGGTGTTTGTAAATATCATTACCCGAAAAATCGCCTCCTTCATCCTGCTTTGTAGAGGCCGACTTTAGACTGCCATTTCCTTCTTCAATTAATGCTGATGGTATATCTACACCAAAAGAAGTGGGAATAATTGTTTGTTCAAATCCTGTGCTTGGTGCTGGATTTTCAATCTCGTCTTTTTGACAAGATGTAAACACAAATAAAATGGCGATTGAGATGTTTAAAATAAGTGCTTTCATAACTATAGTTTTTGTGAGATATATTCTCTGTTAATATTTGTTTTCAACTCTATCACACAGTGGATTTGTTTTACCCTGATGTCATTTTGAAAAAAAACATTAAAAACTTTACGAAGCGTTAC
>QKIO01000372.1 GCA_003251015.1 Bacteroidales bacterium | reverse complement strand
CCGGGCATGGATGATGTTATGCCAATAACAGGACATTCCTTACCTTGATTTAAAAAGTCTAAGCGCGTACGTATACGCCTAAACGTCTCAGTAACCACTGATTTGGGGTGATGTAACACCACATTACTTTCCGCTTTAGGACTATGAATAATTTGCCCTAAGATGGGCAAAGAAGTCATGCGCTCCAATTCCTCTTGGCTAAGCACCTTATTATCTAACAACTGACGCAACACCAAAAATATCAGAGGTATAAGAAAACCTATAACAAAGGCATTTTTTCTATTGGAAGCAATATTTGGAGAGATCATACCAGTATAACTAGCCGACTCTAATACTTGATGATCGGGCGTATTAGACGCTTTCTGTATTTGAGCTTCGGACAACTTACGCAATAAAAAAGTATACACCTCATTACTCAATTCAAACTTACGCTCTATGCCTAACAGGTGACGCTCTGTCTCTGGCAAACCATACAACTCCTGCTCCTTAGCGGCTTTGGTTTGTTGTAATCGAGCATTACTCTCGTTCACCACCTTTAACTGACTGGCAACGGTGGTTAATAAAGTCTGACGCGCAATACGTAATTGACTTTCTAAATCCCTATTGGTTGGGTTTAACAACTCACTATAAGCCTCACGCGAGGCCATGCGCTGACTATTAAGCTCCATGATTTTTTTGATCTGTTCATTCACCAAGTTATTATCTACTTGATAAATGGCAGGCGCCACCACTTCACCTTCTGTATATGAACCAGAGAAATAATCTTTTAAATACAAGTAATACCGTTTGGTCACTTCCAATTGTGCCATCTGCTGCTCTACCTCCTGCAAACCGTCAAATAAATAATCAGCCTTAGACGATACACTTTGTATGCGATTGTCGGTTCTAAAACGACTCAGCTCCGTACCTGCCACCTGCAAGGTATCAGATATCACCAATAACTGTTCACGAATAAACTGGATGGTGTTGGTGGCTATTAAATTCTTTTTCTCTAAGTTATTTTCAACAAACACAGCAGCCAACTCATTCAAAAAGCGGGCATTCTTGGCAGCATTGGTACCCGTTACCGAGACATTAACAATGGATGAATTTTCATCCTTCTTATACAAACGTAAACTAGACTTATACCCTCCAGCTAAAACCGTTGGGTTGTTAAAAACAAAATAATGATCCTTAGTAGAAGAAGGGGCACAACCATTACAATTAACGGTAAAGGTAGCCCAAGGCATCTCTACTGTTTCACCCACCTTGTATTGCTGAGTAAACGAAATACCACCCACAACAGGGCCTGTCACATCACTTGCATAAATATAGGTATTGCCAGCCTCTGCACTCACTTCAACACGAAAATGACTCTTATCTACAAAAGTGATAAAGATGGGTACATTAAGAATTTGTGGTTTGGTATCGTCATACTCAATGGTGTAAGGCGTAGAACCATATAACTCGGTGTGTTTAAGATTACCTTGTACAAAATAACTTACCTGAAAATCGAGCTGATTAATGGTACGTAACACCAAATCCCACGACGATAAAATAGCCATTTGATTTTCCACACTCTGTTGCCCTGGTGTCAAACCAAAACCTTCCATCATACCGGCCTCTGGCATGTTATCGCCACGTTCCTCCATCAACAACGAAATACTAGCACTATACACAGGCACCGAATACCGATGAATCATAAACACCACCAAAAGACTGATGGGTATGGTAATGGCAAAAAGCCACCAATAGGTTAACAGGTCAGATATAAACCGTTTGGGGTCTACATTAAAAAAACTAGAGGTATGCGTGGTAGTGGTGGTTCTTGAATTCTCGTTAGTCATCGTTCTCCTTCTTATTTAACCGAGTTGATGGTTAGGTAAAGCGCTAACAAGGCACTAATCATACCTAACGAAAAAGACTCACCTATGCCCCACTGCTTAGCTTTCATTGGTCGTACGTATAAAAAATCGTTGGGGTAGATGTGATAATACACCGAGTTAACAATGTTTTTATCGGTGATATCGATAATATAAGTCACAGGCCCTTGGGGAGTTTGACGAACCAATTGCACCTCTTTACTTTTACCATACGCCTTAATGCCACCAGCCAAAGCGATGGCTTCAAAAATAGTAACCTGCTCCTTTTGCATATTGTGAACACCCTGTTTGCCAAACTCACCCATGGTTGTAAAGGTGTTGCTGGCCAGCTTAACGGTCAAACTATACTCTTTTAAAAAGGGCTTCAGCGCATCTTGTATACGTGCTTTGGCTAATTTCACGTTACACCCCGCTAGATTAATTTTACCTACATACGGAAAATCAATATTCATGGTATCGTCTAACTGATAATAGAAAAAAGTTTGATTCTGCTGAGTATTACCACCGCTTCCCATCTGACCTTGATTAAAAAACTCAGATATCTTCGGGTCTGGAGTGCTTACATTGATAAATAAATAGTCGTTGGCACGTAAAAAATACGTATCGGTAACATTACCCTCTTGCCCAAATGTATTGAGGTAGTTTTTAGTGTCGTCCTTATCTTGCAATAACACAAACTCTTTTTGTGGGATGCAACTAAACAGTCCCAAAACTAAAACAATAACACTAAGTAGCTTACTAAGCTGAATTTTAGATGGTAACACAACTATTTTTCTCATCGGGTTATATTTTTATGGCCTCATCCTCTACGGATGATACAGCAAATACAATAGGTTTAATTTCTCAACTCACTAAAAACACACAGCCAACCTAAGACTTACACTATGTTTTTGTTAAGTGCATATCGACAAAAATAACCTTTTCTATATAAGAAATGGAAGAGACGTCCTTTTTTTTGACTTTTATTCACCAACAGTTCGGATAAATATCAGAAATATAATTCCTACGCTAAAGCATGAATGGTATCAGGTGGCGATAAAGGAGTGAAAAATGAGGTGACTGGGATTGTAGTAAAAATGTAAGAATAGGAGCTTCATGTACGCTAAATTAGAAACAAATCATCTTAACTGAATGGTGATATTTAGCACTTAATCGCCAGATCTTATTAAGCAAGCAAAGCGTTCTAGACCTTAGTGCCTCTATCTACTGGCTTGAACTGAATAAAAAAATACATTAGTCGAAACTACTAAACTTTAAGATCTATTGTTACATTTGTAATCTTAAGTGAATAATCATTCATTAATAACAGTCCAACGAGTATGGCACGACCTATAGATCAAGCAAAACTGGAACGCATCAAACAAGCAGCCAAAGAATTGGTCGTTAACATGGGATATGGCGGTGCGTCCATAGCAGCTATAGCCAAAAAGGCAGAAGTAGCTGATGGGTATTTGTACCGCTTCTACCCTTCCAAACAACTTTTGGTTGAAGACCTGTTGAGAAGCAGTGTGCATTTACTTATAAATAAACTAGAAGGTCTAAACAACGAAAACATAAGCTTTAGAGAGTTAGTATATAACTTGTTTGAGATGTTATTTGAAATGGCTAAGGAACAAGAGCTCGATATTAAATTTATGTATGTGCTGATGAATGACTACAACTTTCAAGTATCGAGCGACCAGCGTACACAAATACGGGCGGTATGTGCCCAAATACTTACAAAGGGGAAACAGGAAAACGCCATGGATAAGTCCCTCCACGAAGAAGATATTTTCATCATGCTGATTGTCTATCCCATCACTTTATTAAATATGCGAATGAAAAACTTTTTTGATAAATCAGGATGGAATACAAACGACTTAACGAAAATGGTAAACCTATGTACAGCCTCTTTCTTATCAACAAAAAACCAATAATTAGTATTCCTACACAACGATACGTCTTCACCATAAAACGAAACGCATGAAAACAAAATTAACACTGCTAACAACACTACTACTCGTACTAAATAGCAGCTACGCACAAGAACTACCGGTTACCTTTGAACAAGCTTGGCAATTGACCTTGCTGAATAATAAAAGTTTGATGGAATCCGAAAGTGTGGTTCAAATGAAGACCAGTGAGATGAAAGCTAAAAAAAGCCTTTATCTACCAACCCTATCCTTGGGAGCCACCTACGCCATGCTGTCGGATGACATTCACTTAGATTTAACCCCTGTGCGTGATGCCATCACTCCACTGTACAAGGCCCTGGGTAGTTATGGTACCTTCTCTGGCGTACCCAATCCAGACCCAGCAACCAATGGTGTTATGCCTATTCTGCCCGACAATGTATCAACCGCTGCTGTGCGGAATCAACTCAACCATGGATTGGAGGAGATTGAAAAGGCCGAATGGGATCAAACCATACAAAAAGATAAGTTTGGCGTTGTAGCCGCTCAATTCACCTACCCTATTTATGCTGGTGGGAAAATTCACATGGCCAATAAAGCCGCCAAATTAGAAGTGGAGGAGGCCATCAACGAAAAAGATATAAAAAGCGCCATGCTAATGAATCAATTAGCCGAACGCTACTATGCCAAAAGTCTGGCCTTAGCCGCCCAAGACGTACGTCAAGAAGTGTACAACGCCATGCAAGCCAACTTGTACGATGCCAAACGCATGAAAGAAGAAGG
>QKIO01000389.1 GCA_003251015.1 Bacteroidales bacterium | reverse complement strand
CAATATTATAACTGCAAAATATTCAATACCTACCCATTGGGATATTGGAAAAGTGTATAAACGTTTAATTATTGCTGTTTCTAAAAAAGATAATAAGTCGTTGATTGATGCCTTAATGGAAGTCTATAATCTATGGTTATCTCGTAAAATAGAAGATTTTAACAGCAGCATTTATTATGAAAGTCCAGAATATCTGTTTCAATCGTACTTGGCTGGTGATAATTTATAAATATGGATATCCTTATATCGACCTAATTATTGAACCTTTGAATCCAAACAAAAACAATTAAAAAATAGGCCGAAAGGACTAGTGCGAAACACTGCCTTCTTTAATTAGGTATATAAACGGTCAAACATATTTATAAATAACCAACACCTACTCGCGGTCATAGAACATAACTGTTTCAGTTCAATTTACATGTTCTGTTCCTGCAGGCAAGGTCTGTAAGGGAGGATAGGTACACAGCTAGGCAATCCTCTACTTCACTAACCAGCATTCACACCACAAGTTATTATTATAACAAAGCATAAACACCCAATCAACACTTAGAACATTTCATTAGATGGCTCAAAAAAAGACCAAAAAACCTGCGCAACAACAAAAACTATCGCCCGAGAAATACATTCAAACCAAAGCGAGGCACTTATCTATTCACGAGTGTTTTGTAAATGAGGGTTGGGATTCTACAAGAATGGCCAATGTAGTCATCGCCCGCAAACACACCACAGGAAACCTCACAATCGCTTTATACCTAGTTGATTTATTGTGTTTAGGCGTAACGGACACTCATTATGAGTTTAATATTTCCCCTGATGAGTACACCCAATTTATAGATCATGCGTTTAATGAGCAGTCTATCCAGAAAATTGATTACGACTTAGCCCACAACATCATTAAATCGGCCGTTACGTTTGCCGCTAATTTTGGTTTTGAGCCAACAAAAGACTTCACAAAAATTACTCAGTATGTTTTGAAGGATGACAGTGAACCAATACAAACCTTCACGGTGGAATGTGGAGATAATAATTTACCTGTGGTCATCGAGACTCCATACAATCACCAAGAAATACAAACCATTAGGGCTAAACTGGATGCCACCATTGGCAGTGACAAATACATCTACATCAACCAATCAGACGATTATGATGAGATGGAGGACTTAGATGAGGATGAAGAATACGATGAGTTATTAGATCCCCAGGATTACATCTATCAAAACCCACTTAAAGAACGCCATGAGGATATTATGGTTTTTCGTGAGTTGGCAGCTCTAAAAGAAGAAGACCAAACCGATGAGTCGATAACAGAATTGCTTTACATCTGTAAGAAGCTGATATATAACGAACATAACCTTGAGGAACTCACACAGCAACAAGAACGATTTGAGCGGTTTTTGGATGTGACCATCGACGACGAGGTGCTGCCCTTTGATTTAACACAGACAAAAGACATAGAACACCTCAATCAAATAGAGGAAATACTGGATGCAGTACTTGATGGCGACGAACTCAAACCATTTAAGATTAATAAACTAGCCCAAAGGCATCCTGAAATACCTTTTTACAGTTTAATGAGGGTGGTTGAGTTAAGTAATGGAGATAACAACACAAAAAAAATAATTAAAACAATAGACGAGTTACTCACCATCTACCCTAACTACCTATTGCTTAATCTGGAAAATGATTTACAATTAGTATTACAAAACAAGAAAACGACCACCATAACACCTCAATTGTTGGAATCAGGCCTCCTGTCTGACCTTTTTGATGGTAGAAAAACCTTGCATTTATTTGAATTTTTAACCACATATGGCGTTATTTCAGAATACCTAATTGCCAAAAACGAACTTGCTAAATTAGACCTATTCATTAACACGTGTAAGATGATGTACCCTGAGTTACAAGATTTCGTGGCCAATAAAGAATTCATTTCTGTGATTCTTAACCTTGATTACTGCAAAGAAAAATATTTCGAGAAGTAATTATGTGTTTAAATCGTAACACACTAATCAACAGCTTAGTATCACTAAGCTACCAATCAATATGTACTAATTAAGTGATCGTCTTTTATGGTTATCCTTAAATCGACCTAATTATTGCCCCTTGTCCTTTTCTATAACTGAAGGTTTATCATTCTAAATTACACAATAAACCTATGAAATTGGGCTTTCCGCCTAAACCACACTTACTTGTCTTTCCTTGATGAAAGAAAGTAAGCAAAGAAAATCAAGGCTGCTCAACCAATAATGCGTTCAATTAGCGTCATTAGCGAACAGGAAACAAAGGCGTCAATTCATTCGTGTTAATCAATACCAATTAGATAACAAAAAATGAAATGGTTATTCGCATAAAACCAATCAGATGCTAGAAAAGAAAGACATTCGCTGGCAACAACGATTTACCAATTATCAAAAAGCATTGATCTCCTTAACTGAGGCGGTGAGTTTAGCCAATAGTAGAGAACTATCCAACCTTGAAAAGCAAGGACTCATACAAGGTTTTGAATTTACTCACGAATTAGCTTGGAAAACCATCAAAGACTTTTTCGTTTCTAAAGGGAATAGTGATATTTATGGCTCAAAAGATGCTACCAAACAAGCCTTTAATAATCAATTAATAAGCGACGGAGAAACATGGTTTGCGATGATTGAGAGTCGAAACCTTAGTTCACACACCTATGACAACACAATATCTGATGAGATAGCAAACCAGATTATCAAGAACTACTTTCCATTATTTATAGCATTGGAGCAGAAACTGAATCAACTAAAAGAATAGACATCATCTAAAAACCAGTCTTTTGAATAACACCTTTGGCATCACTGATAAATCGTACACGCAACTCATAGAGCAACTTCGGCAACAAGCAGAAATTGAAGAAGTGAAGATCTTTGGATCCTGGGCAATGGGTAATTATAAAGATGGCTCCGATATCGACTTGTGTATTTATGGGGAAAATGTAACCCAGCAGCACCTGTTCAAACTCAAGTATAACATTGAAGAAAACACATACATCCCCTATCTAATAGACCTTGTTCTTTTTGACTCCATAAAATCAGACGAACTCATCATTCATTTAAAACAATATGGAAAAACAATCTATTCAAGAGGGGACATCACATAAAGTACTTTTACTACTAAACCACTATCAATCAAAAACAAACAACACATCCATTAATAATTTAATTAGCGAACAAGAAACAAAGGCGTCAATCATTTCGTATTAAACTGGTGACAATAATATTTTAATAAAACCAATGACCAGCGATCAGCTAAAAAATATAATCACTCTGGGTGAAAACAACACCACGGAGTTTAAATCATCTTTTAGCAAGGCGGTGATTGAAACGATCGTTGCATTTTCAAACGCTAAGGGCGGACACATTATTTTAGGCTGTAATGATGATCGAACCGTAAAAGGCATTTCCATCAATGATGAATCCGTACAAAAATGGATTAATGAGATCAAACAAAACACTGAACCTTCATTATTTCCTGAAATAATACCATTAACACTAGACGATAAAACAGTAGTAGTAATTATGGTTGATGAATTTCCTTTGAAGCCTGTTTCTTATAAAGATCGTTGTTTTATAAGAAGACTAAACTCAAATCATAAATTAACCATTAATGAAATAGCAGAGACTCGAATGATCAACCTAAACTATTCATTTGATGCCTTTGAGGTAGATAAGGAGTATCACGATCTGGATGTTTCAGCCTGTCACTTTTTTGAAAAACGAATTCAATTAGCTGGACGTTTTAAGACAAGCCATAATTTACAAGATGACTTAATAAAACTAAGCATCATCAAAGATAATGGTAAACTTACCAGAGCAGCTCAACTCCTATTGGGGAATCATCATACCAATATTCACCTAGGACGTTTTAAGTCTGAAACAACTATTATTGATGACCTAATGATTAGAAGCCCTCTTGTACTAGCTGTAGAGGAGGCCATTGATTTCATCAAAAAAAACATACGATTAAGTTTTGAAATAGACGGAGATGATTTAAAGAGAAGGGAAAACTGGCAATATCCAATACCAGCCATTAGAGAACTCCTTTTAAACGCTATTGTTCATCGCGATTACACAAACCCAACTGATGTTATTGTAAAGATATTTGATAATAGTATTGAAATAACCAATCCAGGACGATTAATGGGTGGTCTTACTGTTGAAAACCTCCTAACCAATAACTACATCTCAAAACATAGAAATAAATTACTTACCGAAGCGTTTTACCTCACAGGTGATATTGAGAAGTACGGCACAGGGTTTAAACGTATCCAACATTGGCTGTCAAAAAACTCAAAAACCAAGTTAACAATTGAGGATCACAACGACTTTATAAAAGCCGTAATCAACTATAAACAAAACACATACAACATACCCAACGCAGGCGGTAGGGTCGGAGAAAAGGTCGGAGAAAAGGTCGGAGAAAAGGTCGGAGAAAAAATCAGCATGGACTTAAGTGAGAATCAGAGATCTATTATTCGCATCATGCGACAACAACCAAAAGTCTCAGCAAAAGAAATAGCTAAGA
>QKIO01000139.1 GCA_003251015.1 Bacteroidales bacterium | reverse complement strand
CTCAAAAAAAAGAATTATGAAAAAGAACATGGGTACAATCGATAAGTCGATACGTATTATTATTGCCGCTCTAATAGCTATTTTGTATTTTACCAATATCATTGGTGGAACAGTAGGATTGGTACTGTTAGTATTAGCAGGTGTTTTCTTACTTACCAGTGTGGTTAGTTTTTGTCCGCTTTATCTGCCTTTTGGACTGAGCACTTGCTGTAAAAAGAAGGAATAGGTTTAGGATTCGTGTTTTAAGATTTTAGATATTAACCGTGTTGTTATACTTTTGTGGTGTAACAACACGGTTTTTATGCAAACAATAGAGCCTTATCTGCGGTGGTCGGCCATCTACTCGGGGTATGCCGATTCTCTCTCGCCATTTTATGGACATAGTAACGATGGTTTTACGTGCACCCATACCATTTACGACCATTACATTCATCCTTTGTGGGATTCTATTGGCTCTAAGACTCTTTATCTCAAATTACAATATGTAGATTACCAACAGCATTACGCCATCATCGAACTTATGGGCGAGTGGAACGATTGCCTGTATAACGACATCATGTATTTAAAACGTGAGGTGATTGATGTGCTTGTGCAGGCGGGTGTTTCTAAATTTATACTGATTGGCGAAAATGTGCTTAACTTTCATTACTCCGACGACTTGTATTACGAAGAGTGGCTGGACGATTGTGAGGATGGGTGGATTGTAGCTCTTAACTTTAGAGACCATGTATTGGCCGAGATGGATAAATTAAATCTGCACAATTACCTCTTGTATGGCGGCGCTCTTAACACCGTTAAGTGGCGCACACTCACGCCCCAAAAACTTTTTGAGGCCATGGATAGTTATTCGAGCTTGACACTTAAAGCTTAAAAGTGTTCAGATGTTTCGCTTTGAGGCTTTCAAATGTTATTTTTGTGCAAAATTTAAGGCGTGATATATCCAAGTACCTTCGAAGAGAAAATAAAATTTACCAAAGTACGAGAACTGGTAAAGAATAATTGTTTGAGTCAGCTCGGTAAGGAGCAAACCGATGAAATGACGTTTTCTGATTCGTTTGAACAGGTTATTAAACAGCAGCAACAGACATTTGAGTTTAGACGTATTTGTCTTGAGGAAGATAACTTCCCCATAGGGTATTTTATGGATGTGCGCGAACCATTGGTGCGTATTCGTACCGTTGGTAGGTATATGGATGAAAAGGAATTGTTTGATTTAAAACGGTCTCTTACCACCATCAATGACATCTGTCGGTTTTTTAATCTTAAAGAACCACAAGACTATCCCCACTTAAAAGAGGTAGTGTCGCAAGTGGCCATCTTTCCTTTTTTGTTAGATAACATCGATTATTTATTAAATAAATTTGGGAAGATAAAAGACAATGCCTCACCCGAATTAGCTCGCATCCGCCGTGAGATATTTAATAAACAAAGTAGCATCTCCCATAAATTAAATGCCATCCTCAAAAGTGCTAAACAAAATGGTTTGGTGGATGATGATGTGAGTATTTCTATTCGTGATGGACGAGCGGTTATTCCAGTGCCGTCGGGTAATAAACGGAAGATTCACGGTATTATACAAGATGAGTCGGCCACAGGTAAAACCACGTTTATTGAGCCTGCCGAAGTGGTGGAGATCAATAACGAAGTGCGTGAACTGGAGTATGCCGAACGTCGTGAGGTGATGCGTATTTTGGTGGAGATGGCAGATAAACTACGTCCTTATATTGATGATTTATTGGAGTCGTATCGGTTTATGGGTCTGATGGATTTTATTAGAGCCAAAGCGCGTTTTGCCCTTAGCACCAATGCTACTTTACCAAGTTATCATGAAAAGGAGGATTTTCGTTGGCAAGGCGCCACGCATCCCTTGTTGTGGATACAACATAAGGCGGCTAATAAGGAAGTGATACCTCTGGACCTAGAGTTAAGCGCGCCTTTGCAACGCATCGTACTTATCTCGGGACCCAATGCGGGTGGTAAATCGGTTTGTTTGCAATCGGTGGGACTTATCCAGTATATGTTTCAGTGTGGCTTGTTAGTACCCATGTCTGAAGGTTCCAAGATGGGATTCTTTAAAGATATTTTCATGGATATGGGTGATGAGCAATCCATCGAAAATGATTTGAGTACCTATAGCTCACATCTGTTTAATATGAAACATTTCTTGCGCCAAAGCAAGGGACATACCTTAGTGCTTATTGATGAATTTGGAACGGGTACCGAACCTATGTTGGGTGGTGCTATTGCCGAGAGTGTGTTAGAACAGCTTAATCTACAAGGTGTTTATGGTGTTATCACCACGCACTACACTAATCTTAAACACATGGCCACTCAAACCGAAGGGATTGAAAATGGCGCAATGTTGTTTGACACACATCTTATTCAACCCTTGTATAAGTTGCAGATAGCCCAGCCAGGCTCGTCCTTTGCCTTTGAGATAGCTCGTAAGATTGGTTTGCCAGAAAATATTTTGGAGTCGGCCAAAGAGAAAATAGGTCAAGAGCACATCGATTACGATAAAAACTTACGCGAGATAGTGCGTGATAAAAGATATTGGGAGCAAAAACGTAATAACATTCGCATCAACGAAAAGAAACTAGCCGACGTATTGGAGCGTTATCAGCTAGAACTTCAAAACGTTAAAAAAGAACGTAAGGAGCTTATTGATAAAGCCAAGGCTGAGGCTTCTACGTTGTTGATGAATGCCAATAAAGAAATAGAAAATACCATCCGAACCATCAAAGAGACGCAAGCGGACAAAGAAAAAACAAAGCAAGCGCGTAAGCATCTAGATGTGTTTAAAGAGCAAGCAACGGTACCTACCGAAAAAGACTCGGACATAGAACGAAAAATACAACTCATCAAAGACCGTGAACAGCGTAAAGCCAACAAGGTGGATGAAGTAAAAAAACCGCAACCAAACCTCAAACCAAAGGTGGTTGAAGAAAAAATAGCCATTGAAAAAGGCGATTCGGTGTTGTTGCATGGCCAAGAGCTGCCAGGGGTGGTGATGGAACTATTAGGCAAAGAAGCTAGTGTGGCTTTTGGTAATTTGCGCACCACGGTGAAACTAAATAGGCTCGAAAAGATTAGTAAAAACACGGCTAAGAAGCAGCTGTCTAATCAGTTTGCATCTACTTCGTCAAATGCCGTAGAGCGCATTCGCGACCGCAAACTAACCATTCGTCCCGATATTGATGTGCGAGGTATGCGTACCGAAGAAGCCATTCAGGCGGTTATTAATTACATGGATGAAGCTTTGATGTGTGAGCTACCCGAGGTGCGTATCTTACACGGTAAGGGTAATGGTATTCTGCGTCAGATGCTGCGTCAGCAGTTGGCTATTATGCCATTTGTGAGTTCGTTTAAGGATGCTCACCTACAAGAGGGGGGGGCTGGAATTACCGTTGTGAGGTTTGATTTTTGATGAGGCATGAGCTGTTGTAAACTCACTTAAACCGATTGTCGGAGCGGTGATTTTTGTTGTTAGGATGCCATTTGTCATCTAGCCAACCGGCTTTTACTTGAGTGCGGTTGTCAAACTGAGGGAAAAAAGGTTTGATATCAAGCAAAGGTGTACCGTTTAGCATGTCGGCTTCTTCAATGGTAAGTATGTTTTCATTAATGCTAATTAGTTTAACTGTAGATATGCCAATGGCATTAGGACGTTTAGGCGAGCGGGTCGCAAATATTCCGTGAGACTGTGAGTCCATAAAAGGTGTAACACTCAGTTGATATCCATCTACTTGGTGTAAAAAATAAATAAGCGTGAGGTGTGAAAAACCGTCTAGGTCTTTTAATCCTTCCACATATTGTTTGTTAAGTTCGATGGTTGCTATTATATTTTCAGCTCCCATAGGTTGAATGGGCATGTTATCGATGCTCAAAAAAGGGGTGTGAATAATTCCAATGGGCTCAAATGTAATGGTGGTCATATCATGAAATATAAGAGTGTACAACTTCAATGGCTTTGGCTTTGATAAGGCAATAAACCGTTTGCCCAAGTTCTAATTGCAAGGTTTTAACAGCCGCTTGTGTTACCTCGGCTACCAACACAAAACCACAATCAACAGTTACATAATGCGAACCTCGACTACTAATAATTTGGGTAATTCGTCCTTTTAGTTGGTTCTGAATACTCACACCTTCCACACGATTGTTTGCCAAGGCAATGTCGTCGGGATGTAAACACAAACGAATGCGCTGCCCCAATTGAATGTTGTTTTGCAACATACTTGTTGATTGCGAGAGATGTAGTTTATTGTGTGATGAGGGAGATGCCGAAAAACTTACTTGTTTCTCATGCACATCAAAACCGCTGCAGTAGGCTTCAAATATATTGATGTATCTCTTGTGGCAAATGATATCGGGCACATGTCCCTCTTCCGAGATGTTTAAATAATCGCCAGCCGCTTCAATACACCCATTATTTATAATTAGGAGATGGTTGGTGAGTTTAAGAATATCTTCTAAATCGTGACTGATAATAAGTAATGGTATCTTAAACTGATGGTTTATTTTAAGTAGATAAGATATGATTTGTTTTCGTTTCCTACGGTCTAGGTTTGAAAATGGCTCGTCGAATAATAATAATTCGGGTTGCGATAAGAGGGTGCGCCCAATGGCCACGCGTTGTTTTTCGCCCCCCGATAGTTGGTTAGGTTTTTTAGTGAGCAAATCCTCAATGCCCAATAGACTCACCACCTTATCAAAATCAATATAACGTGTGCGGTTTTTGATGTAAGGCTTGCTGTAATTAAGGTTTTGTAAGATGGTTAAATGAGGGAAAAGGTAATTATCTTGAAAAACAACCCCTAAATTTCGTTTGTTTACAGGTGTATTAATGCCTTCATCGTGATGAAACAGAGTTTTATCATTAAATACGATGGAGCCACTAAGCGGTTTTTCAATGCCTGCAATACAATTTAGTAAGGTCGTTTTTCCAGCTCCCGAAGGGCCATAAATACCCGTAATGTCATTAGTTATTGTTGTGTTATAACTAAACGAGTTCAATCCTAAGCGATGGGTGATATTTTTCAGTTCTAGTTTCATATCGCGTTTATTTGCTTAGGTAACTGTTGCGCCGTTTTAGGTATTCAGAGGCAATAATAGCGGCCAATGATATGAGCAATGATATGATAACCAAACGCGCCACTTCCATTTCTTTGTCGGGCACTTGCATGTTGGCATATACCATGAGTGATAAGGTTTGTGTTTTGCCAATGATATTACCCGCTAAGGTAATGGTAGCGCCAAATTCGCCCAAACTGCGAGCAAAGGATAATATCATCCCACTTACGATGCCAGGCATTGCCATGGGAAGGGTCACTCTAAAAAAAGTACTTCGTTTAGATGCCCCTAAGGTATGTGATGCTTTTTCGTACACTGGGTCTACCAATTCGAAGGCCGAGCGTATGGTACGAACGGCCAACGGCAACGAAACCACCACTGATGCAATGACCAACGCAGCAAAATTAAATGCTAATTGGATATCGAGTGTTTGGTCTAACCAGCGACCAATCCATCCGTTACGACCTAATAAAAGCAACAGAAGGTACCCTGTCACCACAGGAGGAGCAACTAATGGTAAGGCAACAAGTCCTTCTAGAAGGGGTTTGCATGTTATGTTCTTACGAGCAAATATCCAACCTAATAAAACCGAGATGGGTAGCGAAACAGCAGTACTCACCAAAGCAACCTTAATGGTTAACCAAATAATATCGAGTTCGGTGGAGGTAAACACAGGCTTCGTTTTAGAATTAATGAGTGTTTCTAGCTAAATAGGTTTTGTTTGTTACGGCACTGTAGCCGTGAAAGGCAAAGATACGTTCTCCCTCTATGCTTGCAAAGAAATGGAGCAGGGGTAAGGCTTTATTTGTGTCTTTTTTAACCTCTGCCATATAAAATAAGATGGGTGGGTGCAATGAAGTGGGTATTTCCGACACAATCTTCACTTTTTTAGATTGAAGTGCCTCGGTATAATACACAATGCCCCAGTCGCATTCGTTCATCTCCACCAAATGAAGCACGGAGGTGACATCTTTGGTCATTATTATTTTTTGATTAAGTGCCGCATACCAGTTGAGTGAGTCGAGCACTGCTTTGGCATACATGCCTACTGGCACGTATTGCGGGTCGCCAATAGCCATCCGTTCTGGTGTTATCGAATTGATGTTAAACGAGGTGTTATAATCAATTTTAAAATCGGTATTGTTGATGGATGTGATGATGGCCAATCTATTTTCAGCCAACAGAGTAATGGTTGAATCAACCAGTTTATTTTTTCTAAGTAGATAATCGATCCATTCTTTACTCGCGGAAATAAATAAGTCGGCATCAGCTCCATTTTCTATTTGTTTGGCTAGGATGCCCGACGAGGCATAGTTGCGGTCCACGGTTAAGCCTTGGTTTAGCTCGTATTGAGTACATATTGTTTCGCATGGCACTCTCGTACCTGAAGCCGCATAAATACGTAAGGTGTTTTTGTTTTCTTTGGTGCTACAACTTACAAAACATGATACCAGTAATACATATAACACAACCCTCATACCTTCTATTTTAAAGTGAATTTATGTTTTTTCTTAACTTCTAAAGGAATAAATCACCTATTTAGTTCTCGTACTCTTGATTAAACAATAAGAAAAACGAGTTTTTTATGATTATTTATTTCAGCAAGTCTATAGCATAGCTTGTGCCATCGATGTTAAGTGTTTGGTATGTTGTGTCTTTGAGAGAGGGCTGTTCGTGTATTCACTACATTTTTGTAGGATACTGTAGTGCAAATATCAAAAATGTAAGTTTTTTCTGCGTTGCTAAACCATGATTAACTTATCAAAAGCAATGTATTGATGATTCTTTGTTGTGTTTTTATAAGAGGGTAAGGAGAGGTGTAGAAATAAAAAAGGGTGTTCAATACTCATAAGAAATAGATGAGTATTGAACACCCTTTTTTAATAATTATCTTTTTGATGCTTTAGAGCCACCTCCAAATAAGATACCAGCCCCCAATACAAACCCCAAATCATACCATCCTCCATTATTGTTTACTGCATACATAGCAATATTATCACTAAGTAGACTACCTATAAAACTAACGGGAGCTATTATGCCGTGCCATAATCCCCCAAAAAAACCATAAGGATCATCTTTAATACAATCTTGAATTGAAGGGGATTCGGCGCAAGAAGACAGTGATGAAATGATAAGGATTGTTAATAATGACTTGTTTATTATTGAAATGGAATCTTTTAGTTTCATACTTACTTGCTTAAGTGTTTGATTTGTATAGTTAAGAAGTATTCGTTGCGTTTTTACACTTTCTGTCTTTTTGATAATTTACTGAACAATGATTTCTATGTTTGAAGTTAAACCGTTTTGGCTATAAGTTATAGATTCATTGGCAGCTGTTGGATAGGCATCGTCCCATGAATAGATACTTATAGTGGTTGTGCCTTTGCCTACGGCCTTTACTTCACCAAATTTGTTAACTGAAGCGACCGAAGTATTTTTAGATTCCCAAATAATATTTTTGCGTGTGGCATTTTTAGGGAAGATCGAATAGCTTAGTGCTTTAGTATCACCCACCTCACATTTGATGTTCTGTTCATTTATTTTTATTTGTTCAACAGGGATGTAAGATTTAGCCTTGATAACGTCACCTAATTCATTGTAAGCTTTTGTCTGCTCATCAGTGAGGTTGTTTAGATCTAAACCACTGTATAACTTTAAGCCCCAATCGTGTTCATAACAAGTAGAGCCACCAAGTTCTAGTGGGTCGGTGCGTAAATCGAAGAAACGGCCTTGGGGATACTCTATTGTGGGGGCATATCGTTTAAATGATTTGTTAAATGCGTACTCTAATAGTTCTGTAGTATTTGTATAAGGATTATTGCCATTATACCATGTGTAAATAGAGGTGCGAGGCTCTCCATTAGAGCCTAACACTTGAGGCCAGAAACTAATACCATCAAGAGACTCTTTGTTGGGTATATTTAAGCCAATGGCTTCGGCAATGGTTGGGTAGATATCTGTTATGTCAACCAAACCATCGTAACGCCTTAAGTTTTGTTTGTCACCAGATTTAATTGTTTTTAATTGATTTAGTATGAGAGGTACATGCAAACCATTGTCCATGGTTCCACCTTTCCTGCCTGGATAAATTGTGCCATCTGGTAATATATGAGCGAAACATTCTTTGGTGCCATTATCACCCATCACAACAATTAGGGTGTTTTCGCGCAAGCCTAATTCGTCTAGTTTCGAAACGATGTTTCCAATCAGCTTATCCATATACGCAATCATATCAGGAAAAAATTTGGGATCATCTCCAGTATGTCCATTGCGGTTGTTATTGGCTTCATCAAAATTATCAAATATAGAATTGGGCTTCGTGTCAGGAGTTGGTTTGTGGTCGTCGTGAACCAACAACATAGGGTAGTATAAGAAAAAGGGTTTGCTTTTGTTGGTTTCAATAAACTTTATAGCTTGTCTGTTGCAGATGTCGGGTCCATACCAGCGTCTGCCTGTTTGTGGGTCATTATCTGTACGACCTTGATAGTTGTTTATTTCGCCATTAATCACTAAAAAAGGATTTATAAAACGTTGTCCTTCTGTGGTTACATCAAAGCAACAATAATCATCCCATCCAAATTCAGAAATGTACTTTTCACCTTTTATTTCTTTGGTGCCACGTGTTTGCTTCCATTTACCATAAATACCAGTTGTGTAACCTGCTTTTTTAAAGGTATCTCCAAACGTTATGTCAGAGGCATGTTGCGATTTACATCTTAAAAAATTACGATTGTTATACTGACCACTCATGAGTGCAATCCGTGTAGGTTCGCATAAGGGGTACGCAAAAGCATTGTTGCACAACAAACCTGTTTCGGCCAGTTTATCAATATTAGGAGTGCTTGTTTCCGTAGCTTCAAAATCACCTTTTAAAGAAGTGACTTGATGAGAACCGTAGGCGCTAACTCCATACATGCTTAAATCATCAATAAGAATAAAGACAACGTTAGGTTTTGATGGTTTATCCTTGGTTAACGTTTTGTGACAACTCATTAAAGAAGTCATGGCAACAAGGATTAATAATAGTTTCTTCATGTTCGGTTGTTTATTATGTATTTATTGTTACAAACAGATATTTATAGAGCACTAATGTAATCCATAATGCTTGTTTTTTTGAGGGTAAATTGTGGTTTATATAGGGTGTTTTATTTTGGATATTATAATTCTTTGCTTATCAAAAAGAGATTGATCGTTTCAATTTGGTACTTTAGAAATGTGAATGTTGATGTGCTTTGATTTTAAAAATAAGCATCAAATCCCCCCTGCTAATAATGTTAAATAATGATTTGTTTATGGAGTGTTACATGTTATTTTAGTGGTTTTATAAAGATGATAATTAGTTTAAATTAGGTGGAATGATAAAACATGGACTTGTTATACTGTTAGCACTTTGGGGTAATGGTATTTTTGCTCAACAATCAAAACACGATTGGGAAAACGAAGCCGTTTATGGCATCAATAAACTAGATGGTCGTTGTACTTCCTATTCCTACAAAACGGTGGCTGATGCCTTGATGGGAGATCGTAGTAAGGCGGCCTTAACATCCTTAAATGGTTTGTGGAAGTTTACCTATTCACAAAAGGTAGATGATCGACCTCAATCCTTTTATCACGCATCTTATAATAGCGCTAGTTGGTCAAATATACCTGTTCCTGCCAATTGGGAGTTGCATGGTTTTGGTCAGCCGCGTTATGTCAATTCTAATTTCCAAACATGTTTTAACCCGCCTCACTATCCATGGGATAACGAAGTAGGTTCATACCTAACTACTTTTCAGTGGAAGAAAGAATGGGATAATCAACAACTTATTCTTCATTTTGGGGGAGTTACTTCCGCGTTTTACGTGTGGGTAAATGGTCAAAAAGTAGGATATAGCGAAGATAGTTGTTTGCCCGCCGAGTTTGATATTACATCCTTTGTTAAAGAAGGCACCAACACTTTAGCGGTTGAGGTTTATCGATGGACAAGCGGTAGTTTTCTTGAAGATCAGGATCATTGGCGTTTAAGTGGTATTCATCGCGATGTATTTATTATGGCTCAACCGAAAGTGGCAATTAACGATTTTTTTGTGCGCACCAAGTTTGATGCATCATTAAATAATGCCATGTTGCAAATACGACCTCGTTTGTCGGTTATAAACGGCGCTTCGGCAACTGGTTTGGTTGTAAAAGCTGATTTGTTTGATGCCAAAGGTAAATCGGTTTTAACAAGTCCGTTGCAGATAAGTGCCACGCAACTGTTAACAGAAGCCTATCCTCAACGCGATAACGTGTATTTTGGATTGATGGAACAGTTGATAAAACAACCCCAAAAGTGGTCGGCTGAGTTCCCTTATTTATATACACTTCTTCTTACTTTAGTTGATGACAAAGGAATGAACGTGGATATCCGTTCTCAAAAAATAGGGTTTAGAGATGTTGCTATAAAAGGTAATGTATTAACTATTAACGGTGAAAAAGTAAAGTTGTATGGCGTTAATAGGCACGATCATAATCAATTAACAGGTAAGGTGGTGAGTCGTGCCGATATGGAGAAGGATGTGCAGTTACTTAAGCAGTATAATTTTAATGCAGTGCGTACCTCTCATTATCCCAACGACCCCTATTTTTATGAATTGTGTGATACCTATGGTATTTATGTGATGGATGAGGCCAACTTAGAAACGCATTCGACTAATGGTTTATTAAGTAATCGACCTTCGTGGGCAGGGGCGTATGTCGATAGAGCGATTCGTATGGTGGAGCGTGATAAAAACCATGCTTCTATTATTTCGTGGTCACTGGGTAATGAGTCGGGATGTGGCCCTAATCATGCAGCTATGGCGGCTTGGATTAAGGATTATGACCCCACGCGATTTATTCATTATGAAGGCGCACAGGGGGAACCAAATCATCCAGATTATCATAAAGTATTTTCGTCCTCATGGGTGGCCTCAGAAAGACTCAGTATGGCAAATCCTACTGATCCATCGTATGTGGATGTAATCAGTCGTATGTATCCTACCTTAGAGCAATTAGAAAATATGGCCACCAACCCACAGCTTAATCGACCTGTCATGCCATGTGAGTATGCCCATGCCATGGGTAATTCGTTGGGTAATATGCAGGAATATTGGAACATCATCCATAAATATGATAATTTGTGTGGTGCTTTTATATGGGATTGGATTGATCAGGGATTATTAAAAACTGATGCTAATGGCAAATCGTATGATGCGGTAGGAGGTGATTTTGGAGATGTCATTAATGCGGGTAATTTTTGTTTAAACGGTATTGTAGCTTCTGACCGAACACCCAAACCAGCCATAGAAGAGTGTAAATATGTGTTTCAGCCTTTTGTATTTGAAGTGGTGGATATTAATCAAGGTAAGGTAAAAATCAACAACCGTCAGTGGTTTAGTGATGCGGCTAATTATCAGTTCAAATGGCAGCTGTGGCAAGAGGGGAATCTTATTCAAGAAGGTATATTGCCAACTTTCATACTTAATCCACAATCGTCTGCCGACGTAGTGGTGCCTTTTAAATTAGGCAAACAAATTAGTGGTTCGGAATACTGGGTGCGTTTAAGTGCTCACATCACTCAACCTAACCTATGGGCAAATAGTGGTTTTGAAGTGGCTAAACAACAATTTCGTTTGGATCGTCCTACGCAGATTTCTTCTAAGAAATCAGTTCAATTAGAGCCCATCATTATAAAACATCAAAACGACCTTGTTACCTTATCAAACAAATTATTTTCTGTTTCTATCAATGAAAAGGATGGGTTAGTTCATTCGTATCAAAGCAAGGGTGTTGCTTTAATAAGTGGTGTTTTACAACCTAATTTCTGGCGTCCTCAAACCGATAACGATGAGCGTGGTTGGAACTCAGATGAAGTATCTGGTTTTTGGAAGCAACTACCTGCTCTTCTAAGCCTTTCAGCTTATGAACTCAGGAAAATTAGCGACGATGAGGTTGTGATTACGTCTTTGTTAACCTATGAAAAGGTAAAACTAAATTTGACGTATACCATTACTGGTGATGGATCTGTAAAGGTAGATTATGCATTGGATGCCGATGCACAACTGCCACGATTATTAAGAGTTGGAATGAGTACGCAAGTTCCGTTTAACCTTGAAAACATGAGTTATTATGGCAAGGGACCTTGGGAAAATTATAGCGATAGAGCAGCAGCTGCTGAGGTAAATGTATATCGTGGTAAAGTGACTGATTTTGTGTTTGAATACGCTCAACCTCAAGAGTGCAGCAACAGAACTGATGTGCGATGGTTGCAATTGACAAAAACAAATGGTCACGGCCTTAAGATAGTAGGCGCACCAGTTTTAAGTACTTCGGTTTGGCCATGGACTGCCACCTCTCTTGAAGCGGCTCGTCATACCAACGAATTGAAGACTGAAGATTTTTTTACGGTTAATATTGATTTACAACAAGTAGGTGTTGGTGGTTGTGATTCATGGTCTAAAAATGCAGAACCTATTGAGGCTTATCGTCTGTATTCTGGTTCTTATGCCTATACATTTATGATTAAGGCCGTTTCTAAATCTTCAAATACAAAGTAATAGCAATATAAACAATTTGTTTTGAGTTAGGTAGTGATTAAAAAAGGAGAACCATCGGTTCTCCCTATTTAATCTTGCTATAATGTAGTATTATTCAAGCTCAATTTTAAATACAAAAGCGTGTTCGCAAGGTTTTGTTGAAGGTAGTTTCACTTCTAAACCAGTATCCGTCAATTGCCATTGTATAGCTTCGTTACAGCCTAAGACACTCACCTTTTTAATACTTGATTCTAGAAGTCCTTCTTTGGCAGCTAAGCTTCTTATCAAAAGTTTTTCGTTTGTCCAGTCTAAAACGGTAGCATATAGAATGCCATCTCGTGTTGTGAAACGTACGTCCTTAGCAGTGGCTTCTGGGTTTTTATCTTCACTCAAATGACCTTCTGTAATTTCTTGAGGTCCTTCGCCATAAATTTTCCAAGGGCGAGTGCCGTAGATGGCTTCTCCATTTACTTTAAACCAATCTCCCATTTCTAATAAGCGCGTTTTTACACCTTCAGGAATTTCACCATTTGCTTTTGGCGTAATGTTTAATAAAACAGCTCCATTTTTACTTACTACATCTACCAAGAAGTCAATTAGTCTATTGGTTGTTTTATAATTAGGGTCGCTGATGTCACACCATGCTTTCCAATCAATGGAGTCGTCTGTAAGCCAAGGGAAATCTTTTTTCTCACTCATACGCGAACGCTCCAAGTCTAAAATAGCAGTGCCTTCAGCCATATCGGTGAATTTGTAGGTGCATACCACCTCACGTCCCCATTCTTGAGCTTTATTATAATAGTTTGCCAAAAATTGTTGACGGTACTTTTCACCAATGATGTCCATTTTATTATCAAACCAAATAATATCAGGCTGATATTTATCCATCAACTCATTTAATCGGTCTAACCATTCTTGGTTGAAGGTTGCATCTGGTAATGGATTTGTTGGTTTGTTGGCCATCACAAAGGTGCCTTTTGGTACTTTAGGGCCGTATAGACCTGCATATTCAGGGTTTGAGGCATCTGTATTCTCGTCCCATGTTGGGTACCATGCATATAGCCAATGACGGTGATATGTGGCGATAAACTTCATGCCTTGTTTGCGAACGGCTTTTTCCATCTCACCCACGATATCACGCTTAGGGCCCATATCCATGGCGTCCCATTTGGTGAGTTGGCTGTCCCACATGGCAAACCCATCAGCGTGTTCGGCCACAGGTCCAGCAAATTGTGCTCCAGCTTTTTTAAATAACTCAGCCCACTCATCGGCATTAAATTTCTCGGCCGTAAACATGGGTATAAAATCTTTATAACCAAATGTCTTTAAGTCTCCATAGGTCTCTTCATGGTATTTTCGAATAGGATTACCTTGTGCATACATCCAAATCGAATACCATTCTGTTTTGTGCGCAGGCACAGAGTAGGGACCCCAATGGAAATAAATGCCAAACTTAGTGTTCAGCCACCATTCTGGTGTTTTGTATTGCTTGAGGGATTCCCAATTAGCTTGATACTCCACTTTTGTTATGGTCTCATCTTTGGCTTTCGGCGTACATGCGCAAAGCGCTAGGATGAGAATAGGTAATAGGTGCTTCTTTTTCATTGATATGTAATTTCTATATGTTTTAACAATAATTTCTACTACTTATCCCAGTTGGCATCTATAATGGCTTGTAATTTTGGATAAGCGACATCCGTTTCGTTTAATTCTTCTCTTTGTTTTTTAAGTTCCTCTTTTAAATGAGTTATAATGGTTTTATATTCGGGATTATTATAAACATTATTCATTTCTTGAGGATCTTTCTTTAGGTCATATAACTCCCAAGATGGAGGTGTATTTCGTTCAATGCCTTCATATTGTTTGGCCCAATAAAATTTGGAGTATTCAGATTGATCTCTCCAAAACGAACCGTAATAAAAAATAAGTTTGTATTCTTTAGTGCGTATCCCAAAATGTGCAGGAACATAATGATGAATAATGTGCATCCAATAGCGGTAATAGGTTGCTTCCCTCCAGTTGTGTTCTTCTTTACCTTCAATAGTATTTATAAAGCTCATGCCTTGCATGTAATCTGGTTTTTTGCCACCAGCAAGTTCTATCATAGTTGGGGCGAAGTCTGTATTGTTGATAAGTAAGTCACTAACCGCTCCTTTTTTAATTTTGTCAGGGTAATGCACTATAAAAGGCATGCGCATACTTTCGTCATACATCCATCGTTTGTCTTGTAAGTCATGCTCTCCTAACATCATTCCTTGGTCACCCGTGTAGATGATGATGGTGTTTTCCCATAATCCCTCTTCTTTTAGATAGGCAAAAAGTCGTCCTAGATTATCATCCACCCCCTTAACACAGCGCAGATAGTCCTTTAGGTAGTGTTGATAGGCCAGGCTAGTGGCTTCATCACCTGACTTGCTATTTTTTAAGTAATACTCTACGTAATTTCGGTTTTTGTTACGTTCTGAAATGGAGGTGCCTATGTAGTTAATCAAACTATCGTTTTTACCACGTGTACCTTCTGATCCCCAATTACCTCTATTGTATAAACTTTCTGGCTCTGGTATTTTTACGTCTTTAAGGTAGTCGGCGTAACGTGGCGCATATTCAAACATATCGTGAGGCGCCTTGTAATGATGCATCAAGAAAAATGGTTTGCTTTTGTCTCTATTTTTAAGATACTCGATGGTTTGATCTGTTATTACATCTGTTGAGTGACCTTGGTACTGTACTAAATTATGAGGCCAAACGCCTTTGTCTTTTACTAGAAATTCTGGATTGAAATAGTGCCCTTGTCCTATTAATACCTTGTAGTAATCAAAAGCTGCTGGTTCAGATTCTAAATGCCACTTGCCTATAATGGCTGTGGAATAACCAAGTTTTTTTAACTCAATAGGTAAGTATTGATGCTCTGGTTCTATGCTTCCATCTAAATCAAGCGCCCCATTGGTTTGTGAATATTGCCCTGTTATGATACTAGCCCTACTGGGAGTGCAAATGGAGTTAGTACAAAAAGCATTTGTAAATAAAATACCTTCGTTAGCTAATTTATCAATTTGAGGAGTGGGGTTAAGAGTTTTCAAACGCCCCCCATAAACACCAATGGCTTGTGTTGTATGGTCGTCCGACATGATGTAGATTATGTTTGGACGTGTTTCCTGACTTTTGGTACATCCTATAATTAGAAATAGTAGGATCCCTAGATACAAATTGTATCTTTTAACTATGAAATGTCTCATTTATTAGTAAATTTAATTTCTATAAAAGTAAAGGTCTTTTTACAGAATGTACGAATTACTTACCCACTAAATAGGGGGGCTTTTAAATAGAGTGTGTTTTTTTGATAAAAAATTTACCACCCTAATACGTGTTAATTTGTCCTGAATTGATCAGTTGGATTTCATTATATTTGTTTGTGTTAATGTGGATAAGTTTTATAGTAGTCAATAATTGGCTGTTTATTTGAGGGATCTATTAGAGAAGTTCGTTGAATTGACAATTTGAAAAAAAAGTAGTTTTTCACAACGATGAGGCCTTAGTTTCAAGGCATAGAGTTGCCAATGGATTTTTTTTGTGGTAAATAGTACGTCAAAGGGAGATTTAAAAATTAATAGTTTAAGCACAAATTTAGGAATCTTAAACAATAATATTAAAAAAGTCGAGTTATTAGGTGGTACGGAAGTGATTAATTGGGAACGGAATGTAAGTGGGCTTATCATAAAGGGGCTCAAGTTATATACTTCTCAATTTGAGCATGCCTATAGGATTATATGTGAAGGATATCAAGTACAAATATTAGGTGGTGAAGTAGCTAAGTAATCACTTTAAAGATGTGTAGTGTGTGTTTAGTATGGTGAAACTGTCCTTGTTTGTTCGGGGGCGGTTTCGCTTTTTTAAGACATCTTATAAAAAAAATCCCCATACTAACTTATTAGAATGGGGATTTGTTAGTAGGTGAAGGTTCTATTTTAGCATACCACTTCGTTTTAAAAGTGGTTTGATAGACGGTTCTTGTCCTCTAAAGTTTTTGTATAATGTCATCGGATGATCTGTGCCACCGCGTTCCAAAATTTCAGTTCTAAAGCGTTGAGCAGTTGTGCGATCAAAAATGCCATT
>QKIO01000168.1 GCA_003251015.1 Bacteroidales bacterium | reverse complement strand
TATTGAAAAATGCTCATTATGTGTTCAACGCATACAAGAAAAGAAATTGGATGCTAAGAAAGAAGGACACCCTTTGGCTGATGGAGCTATTAAAACAGCTTGTCAACAAACTTGTCCTGCCAACGCAATTACGTTTGGTGATGTAAACGACAAGGATAGTAAAGTGGCCAAACTACTTACCGATGCTCGTCAATATGGGTTATTGGAAGACCTTCACACACTGCCATCGGTAGTGTATTTAACGAAAGTACGAAACAAGGAACTAAATAAAAGCTAAGCTGGTATGTACGTATCACCCATTAGAGAGCCACTTATAAGTGGTGAAAAAAGCTACAGTAAAGTAACTGAAGATATTTATGCACCAATGACCGGAAAACCCGGTAAGTTATGGTACACAGGACTAATATTAGCAATATTAGCCTTGAGTTATGGTTTTTTCTGCATCTTCATTACCGTTTGGGATGGAATTGGAACCTGGGGTCTAAACAGAACCATTGGTTGGGGTTGGGATATTACCAACTTTGTCTGGTGGGTCGGTATTGGCCATGCAGGCACATTTATCTCAGCCATCTTATTACTGTTTCGCCAGAAATGGCGTACCTCAATCAACCGAAGTGCTGAGGCAATGACTATCATTGCCGTAATGTGTGCAGGTCTATTCCCATTAATACATATGGGACGTTTGCCGTTAGCATTTTTTATATTTCCATATCCTAATTCGCGTGAGTTATGGGTTAATTTTAATTCCCCTCTATTATGGGATGTATTTGCCATATCAACATACTTAACAGTTAATCCCTGACATAGGAACCATTAGAGACAAGTTGGTGCCTGGGGTGAAAAAGAAAATATACGCTTTTTTAAGTTTTGGATGGACCGGCTCTGCAAAACATTGGGCACGCCACGAATCGATGAGTTTGATCCTTGCAGGTTTAGCAGCTCCTCTAGTTTTATCAGTACATACCATCGTAAGTTTTGACTTTGCAACATCTGTAATACCCGGTTGGCACACAACAATATTTCCACCTTACTTTGTATCTGGCGCCGTATTTTCAGGTTTTGCCATGGTACTTACTCTAATGATAATAACTCGTAAGGCTATTCATTTAGAGGATTATATTACCAAAGCACACCTAGAGTCGATGAATAAAATTATTATAGCGACTGGTTCTGTGGTAGGTATAGCATACATCACCGAGTTATTTGTAGCATGGTATTCTGGTAACATCTATGAACAATATGCATTTGTAAACCGTGCGTTTGGTCCTTACTGGTGGGCATATTGGATTATGATGACCTGTAACGTTGTCACACCACAGTTATTTTGGTTTAAGAAAATCCGAAGAAGTTTCCTAGCTACTTTTATCATCTCTATATTCGTAAATATAGGTATGTGGTTCGAACGTTTTGTGATTATTGTTACATCACTTCACCGCGACTTTTTACCATCTAGTTGGAGCATGTACACTCCAACATGGGTAGAGATAGGCATTTACATAGGCACCTTTGGTTTATTCTTTACCCTTTTCTTCTTATTCATCCGTTTTTTTCCAGTAATAGCTATTGCAGAGGTTAAGAGTGTTTTGAAAACATCAGCAGAAAAGTTTATTAAAAAATAAAGGTGACAGTTAAAGCTTTGGCTTAAATACGACCATCAATTTTAGTATCAAATGAAAAACAAAAACACATGAAACAGAAAAAAATTGTTTCAGGATATTTTACCGATGACAAAGATCTAATTGTAGCAATTAAGAAATTGCAAGCAAGGAACATTGCCATTGCAGATGTAAGAACCCCATTTCCTGTTCACGGACTAGATACAGTTCTTAAATTCAAACGTTCACGCTTGCCTAGAGCTGGGTTTATTGCGGGTGTTATTGGTTTATGCGTAGGATTAGGTTTTCAAGCTTGGGTATTTACCAAAGCATGGCCTCTAAACTTTGGTGGTAAACCGAATTTTTCATTACCATCATTTATACCAGTAACCTTTGAATTGACAGTGCTGTTCACAGCCTTTGCGTTGGTGTTTGGGTTTTTAATCAGAAGCAAATTAGGGCCTGGGTCAGATGCTGTTCTTTATGACGAAGCCGTGACTGATGATCATTTTCAGATTCTGTTAGATGTAAAGGATTCGAACGAAGAAACCATGTTGCAAACGCTAACTGAAGTTGGTGCTAAGGGAATTCAAACGCACGAAGTTTAAAAATAAAAAGATAGATATGTACAAGCAATTTGAATTTTCACAAAAGCTAAAATCACGCTTACTCATCCTCATCGTATTAGGTGCGCTATTAGCCATAGGTGGCATATTATTAAACTTAGATGATACTCACCGCATATGGGCAAACGTGCTGCTTAATGGTTTTTTCTTTACGGCTATTGCCTTAGGCGCCATGTTTTTTATAGCCGTACATGTATTAGGAGAATCAGGATGGCAGACAAGTATTTCTCGTATTCCAGAGGCTATGAGTCTTTATGTGCCTGTCGGTGGTCTCTTTATGTTATTGGTTTTAGTCGGTATGCACAATATCTACCATTGGAGTCATACTGAAGATTTGGACGCCATATTAAAAGGAAAGTCTGCGTTTTTAAACCCAGTTGCATTTAGCATACGCACAGTTGCCTATATACTAGCTTGGACCGTATTAATTTTTAAAATCAGAAAATTATCGCTGGCATCAGACAAATCTGACAACATAAAGCTATTTAACAAAAATAGAACTTGGTCCGCCGTATTCATCGTTGTATTTGCGGTTACAAGTTCTACAGCAGCATGGGATTGGATAATGTCCATTGACTCGCACTGGTATAGTACTTTATTTGGGTGGTATATTTTCTCAGGTTTTTTTGTATCGGCAGTTGCCATGATTATCATCCTGCTTTTTACGTTACGAAACATGGGTTATATGCAACATGTAAACGAAGAGCATTTACATGATTTAGGCAAATATTTATTTGGATTTAGTATATTTTGGGCTTATTTATGGATAGCACAATATCTACTAATTTGGTACAGTAACATCCCTGAGGAAACGATATATTACGTTAAACGACTGGAAGATTTTCCTAATCTGTTTATCATTAACCTAGTATTGAATTTTGTTGCACCGTTTTTAGTGTTGATGGCAAGAGGCACTAAACGTAAAATAAACATCCTGTTAATAACATCTATCATCGTATTATGTGGCCATTGGATTGACACCTACTTAGGTATTTGGCCAGGTGCTCTGGGGCATGCAACTTTTGGTATTTTAGAAATAGGAATGACCTTATTTACGCTTGGATTATTTTTATTTGCCTTCTACCACAATTTTGCAAAAGCGCCAGTTGTGCAAGAAAATAATCCTTACTTTAAAGAAAGCTTTGATTATGACAACATTCGCTAAAACCATGCAAACATACAAAACAGCCTTATTAGGTTTATTACTTTCCTTAGTGATGATAAGTTGTGATAAGGACCGTAATAAACCAGGGAAAAGTTATTTCCCAGACATGGAGCAATCTCAAGCCTACGAAACGTACTCTCAGAGCCCTGTGATGGCTGATGGTAAAACCAATCAGTTACCTCCAAAAAATACAGTACCTAGAGAAATGATTCCTTATGATTTTGAGAAAACAGAAGTTAATCGTACCTGGGCAGGTGAAACACTAGAAAACCCATATAAGGATGATTTAGTTGCAGCCGCAGAAAAAGGAAAACGCATCTATGGTATCTATTGCATTAATTGCCATGGAGAACTAGGTGATGGTAAAGGATTTCTATTCAGCTCAGGCAAATTTCCTTACCCTCCAGGTAATCTATTATCTGAAAAAATTAGAACCAAACCAGATGGAGAAATATTTCATGTTATAACTGTGGGATGGGGTTTAATGGGAGCTCATGGAGCTCAAGTACAACCTGATGAAAGATGGCAAGTTATCTCATACATCAGAAATAACTTACAGAAATAAACTATAAAACCCGTTGTTAGAAACTAACAACGGGTTTTTAATATATCTTACTACTAATACAGTAGATTACAGACCATTAATAACCTCACGAATGGAGGAGTACGTATGAATTGCAAAAACAGGAAGTTCACTCATAGGATACCATTTTACCTGAGTGATATTCTCTTCTAACTGAGGGACAAGTATTTCTTGTCCTTTATAAGTCATCTTAAACCATACTGTTTCTTTCAATACCAATTTATCTTTGAGGGGATAACAGTGGAAAGTAGAACAAATCTTAGAAACCAGAGAGAGGTTTGATATTCCACACTCCTCCTCCACTTCTCGCAAAGCTGTAGCTTCAATGGATTCCCCTTTTTCAGCTTTGCCCTTAGGTAAATCATTCATACCTAAACGTTCCATCCCCAAGAACTCATTCTTATCATTAGTCACAAAACCGCCTGCTGCTTTTAAAAACAGGAAACAACTTGAGAATTTACGAAATAAAAAATCTAGATTTTTTCCATAAATATACCCTATTTTTAGCGATTCATTTTCACTAAAATGCTGAACAAATTGTTGTAACTCACTCTGAATAGTGTATTTATGAAGCGTATTGAATTGAGTAGATAGATCGCGTTCTATTTGATCAGTCAAAAAAAGAATTCTATCCTTGAAAAAAACTTTATACATTTGTGTCATGGAAAAGTTAGCAGAAATTGTAGCCAAGCAGTTATTACAAATAAAAGCAATAAAATTGCAACCTGCAAACCCTTTTACTTGGGCTTCGGGATGGATTTCACCTATCTATTGCGACAACCGCAAGACTTTATCTTACCCTGAAGTAAGGGATTTTATTAAGATTCAGTTTTCGCGTCTCGTTCTAGAAATGTATCCAGATGTGGATGTTATTGCTGGTGTAGCAACTGGTGCCATTGCACAAGGTGCTTTGGTGGCTGATGAAATTAATAAACCGTTTATTTACGTGCGCTCATCACCTAAAGGACATGGTTTAGAAAACCTTATAGAAGGCGATTTAAAACCAGGTCAAAAAGTGGTTGTTATTGAAGATTTAATATCAACAGGTGGTAGCAGTCTAAAGGCTGTTGAGGCGATTAGAAACAGTGGTTGTGAAGTATTAGGCATGATGGCCATCTTCACTTATGGCTTTAGTGTAGCAGAGGAATGTTTTAGAGAATCAAACGTTCAACTAACGACATTAAGTTCTTACCAAAAACTAATTGAGTTTGCTCTTTCATCAGGATATATTTCTGCCGAAGAGTCAAAAGCTTTGGGCAACTGGAGAAAAGACCCAGCAAACTGGAATAAATAACATCACACAACAGATACTTTTGGCAAGTTAGATTATCTAACTTGCCTTTTTTTTAGATCCAATTATGACAACTTTTGAAAGCAC
>QKIO01000247.1 GCA_003251015.1 Bacteroidales bacterium | reverse complement strand
AAGGGTAGAGGCTGTTTGTTTCATAAGTGGATGATGAAAAATAGGTTGAGCAATAAAGTCTCAAAATTAACTTTTCAGGTGCTTAGTCACAAAAAAGAGGGCTGTTAAAATGAATTAACAGCCCTCTGATTCAATTTTAGGAATGATGTTATAGTTTAAAATGCAAACCTACAAGGTATAAGGCACCTATTTCATCCATGTATGCAAACTCCACTTGCTTAGAATCAAACAAGTTGCGAGCATTCACAAAAACAGACAGTTTAGGCGTGGCATGATACGTAGCTTTCATATTCATCATAAACTTGCTTTCCACAGGGATGGTTCCATATTGGTTAACAAATGTTTGTTCGCCATAGAAATAACCATTGGTAAAAAACTGAATTTTCTTACATGGTCTGTAGTCTATTCCCACACTTCCCCAGTACGACGGTGTGGCCTTGTGAGTCACATTGTTTTGGTAGTCGGTAGGTAATGCCGTGGACTCGGCTACTTTTACATTGGTTATAGAGGCAGGGGCGGTGCCTGTTAATAATTGACCACCTACTGTAGTTAAGCCTTGCGTTACTGCTTGCTCTAACTCAGCTTCGTCGCTTCCGGCATCCTTTGCTTGATAAGTGATAACTTCATCTCTGCTATAGTCTAAATAATTATCGAGTTTAGTTAATTGATAGGTTGCATTGGCTTTAACCATCAATTTTTTAGATACAACCCAATCAATACTTACCGTTCCGCCAAACTGAGTGCTTTTTAAATCAAAGTTTTGATACATGATATTCACCGAGTCGGGTTGTATTATTTCTTTTGCACCACCAAGCATTTCTACTGGATTATAGACTGCAATAGAGGTGTAATTGGGCATCAAAGCACCCAAGTTATTGGTTACTTGATAAAATCCTTCCACATCAAGTAATACACTTTTAACAGGGCGGGTACGATATCCTATTTCTATCATATCCATTGTTTTGAGGTCGTAATTATCGTTACTGCCATAATGCACCACACGAGGAATGTCGCGATTCACAATATTCCAAGTATAATCGCTATAGGTATTCACAATAAAGGCCGATTGGTTAGCCCGTGAATAAACCATACGTAAGATATTATTCTCGTTAAACTTGTACGATGCTACAAACTGGTAAGAGCCATACAAATCGTTGGGATGATTATATTGCTCGGCACGTAGGGCAGCCACTAAACGTAATTTCTCAAATAGGGTGTAATCTAAGCGTAAATTGGCCGAACCAATAGAGATGATTTGTTCTTGGTTAAGAAACCCTCTACCAGGTTGGCTTAAATACTTAGAGTCGTCGTAGGCTATGTGTTGGTAACTAATACCAGGTCTTATGCCTAAGTTTTTATACATAAAGGCATATTCACCAATAAAGTTGTATTGAGCAATATCTAATTTAAAACCTTCGTTACCAGTCATAAAATCGGTGGTACCACCATAATAGTTGGCTTGCAAACTCAGTTTGTTAATATCTGCTTTTACATCCACATAACCCGATGTAGAAACGCGTCCCGAATAAGGAGTAGGCATTTCGCCATAGGTGGAACTAATATTATCAGAGCTTTGATACCCTCCACTTACATTAATAGTTTTTGAAGTGCCTAATAGATAAGAAAGGTATCCATTAACCCCCATTTTATCCATCGCTTGGTCTGGATTAGGAAATACATCGTAGATGTCGTAAATGGCTAAGTCGTTGGTTCCCTCAGCTGGAAATAGATAATAATTCTTATCCTTGTCAAACGCAGATGGTTTACTCAGTTTAGCAATCTCATCGGGGGTGTAATACCCATTGCCAACAAGTACTTTACCTTCTGGAGTGTCCATATGCGCATCATCCATATTGTAGATACGTATTTTATCTTGATTACGTTTGCGTTGTTCAAAGTTACCCGTTATACCAATGCTCAATTTATCATTCACTTGTTTTCTTACGGCCATGTCACCTATGTAGGTACTAAGGCTACCACCTTGCACATTGGCACTGAGTAGGGGAGAGTCTTTGGTGATTGTTTTGGTGATGATGTTAATTACACCAGTTACCGCATTGGGGCCATACAAAGCACTTGAAGGGCCACGTACCACTTCAATACGGTCAACGTCTTCGATGCTTACCGGTAATGTTTCCCATAGGGTACCACCGTGGGCATAATTAAACACAGGGCGGTTGTTAATCATCACCAGGGTATTGTTGTTTTCTGAGTACAACACCATGTTTTTGGCAGGAAGATTATCGTTTCCTCTGATTTGAACGTCGTAGTTACCATTTGTTTTTTCTCTTACAATCACACCAGGTACCAAACGAAGTGCTTCTGGTATTGATGTAGCGCCTGATTCTATAATCTCATTATAACTCAAAACAGTAGTTGATAAAGGCGAGTCAAATACACTCTCGGCACGTTTGGATGCCGAACTCACATCTTTATTTAGTAAAAGAGCATATAACTCCTCTAACGAAGAAACGCCCACGGCATCAAAGGCCGCCATTAGTTGGTCGAGAGGCATATCGACTAATGATTCGGTATTCATAGCAAGCACCTGCTCTTTAGTGAGCTTTGTATTCTGTGCCGTCACCTGAAAAGATAACATAGCAAGCACCAATAGGGCTTGAAAATATTTTAATGTATTCATTTGGGTAATTAAATTAAGATGTGACTAGTTTACAGAAATGCCTAGGGATACAACCTTCTGGCTAATTTTAATTTTGTGTGCTTCGATATTGCCTTCGTTAATTTCGAAACGAAGTTTGCCGTCTACAGATGTAAAGGCAATGCCTGCACCTTGACCGCACATGCCCCCTTTATCGGCAATTAATAACACAGGGTTGTTTTTTTGGTACGAAGCCACAATAGGCATCAACGAGCATTTAGACGAACCCACATAAATAATTTGTGAATCTTCAATGTCTTTAACGCTAGAAGCTGATTTAATCACCATGGTGCGGTTGCCCACTTTTTTCACTTTGGCAATGCTTTCCAGCTCTGTTATCATCTCAGAGTCTCCCAAAACGGTAATCACCATTTGGTCACTAGCAGGCCAATCGCCATTCATGGCAAAATTGTAAATAAACAAGGCCTTAAATTTGGCTGTTTGCGCTTGTGTTTGGGAAAATAATCCCGTTAACACCAGGGCACAGCCCATGAGTAAAAGTTTTTTCATAGATTAATTTATTTAAAGTTACAACGTAAAAATTCCATTCCATTGGTGTGCATAATACAACGCACAAGCTCTTCGGGGGTTTGGAGGGTTTGGTTGCTTAGTTCGGTACTTTTGTCGGCCAAATAGCGGCGGGCATGAGTTACCAAAAGGTCCTCTAACGAGAGGTATGACTCTAAGGTTGCGAATTTATTAATCGGATTAATCAATCCATCGTAGTCGCTACCTATGGAGATGTTTCGCCACGGATTACCACTCACTTGATGTTGTTTGTTGTTCTCGGCACATCGTGTAGCTATGGCACAGATGGCATTCCATACCAGTTCACTGTTAAATTCGGCACTCATTTTATCAAACTTGAGGCCCTTATCTTTTTTGTAGGTCTTTAACTCATCAAACCCTAAAATGCGTTGGTCTAACTCCACACCTATTAAACCATTGGTGCGCCAAACGGCATCTATATCTGCATTGTTTAAGTTGAGTGTCCAGGTGTTAAACCATTTTTCGGGTGTTGTAATACCCACAGCAGCATGACTCACCACCACAGGCACTTTGTTTTGATGTTCTCTTTCTAGAAATTGATAATACTCCACTCGGGCTCTGGCATCCATGTGTTTAACATCGATAATAATGCGACGCCCATTATCGGTACTCAACAGGGCATTAACCACCTCAATACCTTCTTTAGTGAAGTAATTAAAGTCTTTGATGCCCGATAATTTTTGTTGCATACCCGGTTTTTGGTTGATATTGCCAATGATGGAAATGAATTTCACCAGACTCTGTTCGTGGGACACAAACCCATTGTAGAAGTGATGTGCCAACGAGATATACAAAGGGGGATGTTGCCATGCTTTCATCTTGCGGATGTTCTCCAGCACCTGAGGCAAATGTTCGGCTACAATATCACGTGTGGGGTAAAACACATTAGCCCCTTCAACAGCCGGTATGGCTACCACACACTCTTGTTGGCTGTTGATGGCCTCTTCTACATCTTTAAAACTAGCTGCAATGATGAGTTTTTGACCTTGTTTAGATAATTCGATGGAGCTGGTCTTAAGAAACTCATACTCCGCCTCTACATCTTGAAAATACTTATACTCCGCACTTTGAATGTATTTGATGCGACAAGAGGTTACGCCAGTAACAAAATTCTTGAGAAAGGTTAATCCCGTAAGGCGTTGTCCGAGGGTGGGTTTTAGAAATTCTTTTTCGATGGGATACATACCCACACACACCACTTTACATCGGCCATTGATGGCACTGGTAAAATTACTTTGCGAATATTTAGCAAAGGCCAGTTCGCCAAATTTGGGGTTTAGAATGGGGTTTGGACGTTTATCGTTCCATAACGATTCCTCATTATGGCCATCATACAAAAGGTCTAATAGTTTGGGA
>QKIO01000014.1 GCA_003251015.1 Bacteroidales bacterium | reverse complement strand
CTATAAAACTTAACATCCTTAAATTGTACGCTATGTTATCACCCAATGATCTAATGCAATTAGAACGAAAAAAAATATCAGAATCTAAGTTCAACAAACAACTCGCTTGTTTTAAGGATGGGTTTCCATTTTCAGATATTCAACGCCCAGCTACCATCGATGATGGTATCATTAGTCTTTCCCAATCCGAACAGATGGTGTTTATAAATACCTATGCTGAAAACATAAAACAAGGCTTAAAAGTGATGAAGTTTGTGCCGGCCTCTGGCGCAGCTACGCGCATGTTTAAACAATTGTATGAGTTTATACAATCCACCCATCTGGAACAAAAAAGAAAGGTTGTTAAAGAACCTTATGCAACCTTTATTAAGAGGTTAAATGATTTTGCGTTTATTGATGATTTGAAGAAAATTTTAGTCGCAGAAGATTATACGAATTTAGATACCATTATTCAACGTCTATTATTGGCTGAAGGACTCAATTATGGTGAGTTACCAAAAGGATTGTTGAAGTTTCATAGATACGATAATAACACATCTACACCCGTAGAAGAACATATTCGTGAAGCTATTAAGTATGCTTGTTGTTTCGACGGTAAGAGTTATATCCATTTTACGGTGAGTCCAGAACATTATGAGCGTTTTAATGAGTTAATAGCTCAAAAAATGGAGCAGTATGAAAAACAGTATGGTGTCAAGTTGGATATTGATTTTTCGTTTCAAAAGGGAACCACTGATACCATTGCAGTTGACCTCGATAATAAACCGTTTTATTTAGAGAATGGTTCTATGCTGTTTAGACCAGCAGGACATGGTGCTTTAATTGAAAATCTGAATGACTTACAAAGTGAACTTGTATTTATATAGATAATGTGGTGCCGGAGCATCTTTTAGAAGACACCATTCAGTTTAAAAAAGTATTGGCAGGTGTGCTTCTTACTTATAAAACGCAGATTTATAACATCCTCACCGAACTTGACCACACTCAAGAAGCAATTCGATTAAGCGCTATTGAAAAAGGATATGCTTTTATAAGTGATCAACTAAAGATAACCATCAGTACTAACATCAAAGACAAACCATTAACCGAACAGACGGATTACATCTTTACGTTGTTAAACAAGCCCATACGTGTGTGTGGAATGGTGAAGAATGAAGGGGAGCCGGGAGGTGGTCCTTTTTGGGTGAAACAGCAAAATGGAGATGTGACTCTTCAAATTGTAGAAAGTGCACAAGTAGATCCAAATGACGCACAAAAACAAACGATTTTAAGTCAAAGCACTCATTTTAACCCAGTCGATTTAGTTTGTTATTTGGTAGATTATAAAGGCGATAAGTTTGATTTGTTACAGTATGTGGATGAAGAAACAGGTTTTATCTCCGAAAAATCAATGAACGGCCGTGAGCTAAAAGCACTAGAACTTCCTGGCTTGTGGAATGGAGCAATGGCTAATTGGTTAACCTTTTTTGTGGAGGTGCCAGTGAGTACGTTTAATCCAGTAAAAACAGTGATGGATTTACTGAGACCACAGCATCAGCCTAAATAAGGAAAGTAGCTGTAATTTGTTTATTCAGCAAACATGTACTAACTTTGTAATTACAATTAAACATTTAGGTTTATGGAAGTAGCTGTAATAAAAATTGGAAACTCAAGGGGTATTAGGCTTAGTAAGACCATGCTTGAAAAATATAACATCAAAGATACGGTTGATTTGATATTGGAAAGTGGTCAAATTATTATAAAACCAATTTCTAAACCACGAAAAGGTTGGGAGGCTTCGTTTAAAGAAATGTCAAAAAACGGAGACGATAGATTACTTTTTAATGACGTATTCGAAGACGAAAACCTTGAAGAATGGAAGTAAAGCAATATCAGATTATTTTAGTCAATCTAGATCCAACATTGGGAAGTGAAATGAAAAAATCCAGACCTTGCGTTGTTATTTCACCAAACGAGATGAATAAATATCTTAGTAAAGTTGTTATTGCGCCTATGACAACAAGTTCGAAAAAGTATCCCACACGTGTCGAGATTAAACATGATAATAAAATGGGTTGGATTGTATTAGACCAAATACGAACGATTGATAAACAAAGAATTTTAAAGGAATTAGGGAGCATAAGTAAACAGGAATCAACAGAATTGAAATCAATATTAAAAGAAACCTATATTGACTGACAACAAGCTATTGGTAATATTTCGACGAAGTAATGGCAGACGATATCTTAATTTTATTATTTGAAGCCGCTCAAACATTTACTGAGTGATAAATCGCATTGCGATATATCATAAAAACTAAAAAGCGTATTTAGAGAGTTTTACAACCTACTAAATACGCTTTTCTGTTTTATACTTTATCTATTGATAAATTTCTTTTTTTGCAGACTTCAGAGTGTTAATTATTAACGACGTAATAGTCATTGGTCCTACACCACCAGGGACCGGGGTGATAAACGAACACTTTGGAGCCACTTCGTCAAATAACACATCTCCTTTTAAGCGCCATCCGTTTTTAGTTTCTGGAGCCTCTACGCGAGTGGTTCCAACATCAATAACCACAGCCCCTTGTTTAACCATATCACCTTTAACAAAACCAGGCGATCCAATGGCTGCGATAATAATATCGGCTTGTAAACAAATTTCTTTTAGATTGGCCGTACGACTGTGACAAACAGTAACTGTTGCATCACCTGGATTTCCTTTTTGAGAAAGTAAAATACTCATTGGACGACCCACAATATTACTTCTTCCAATCACCACCACTTGTTTGCCTTGAGTGGTGATTTTATAACGCTTCAAAAGCTCAAGAATACCTTGTGGTGTAGCGGAAATAAAGGCTGGCATGCCAATAGCCATACGTCCCACATTCACAGGGTGAAAGCCATCCACATCTTTACGAGGGTCAATGGTTTCGTTTACTTTATCTTCGTTAATATGCTTAGGTAATGGCAATTGAACTATAAAACCATCAATATCAGCATCCTCGTTTAATTCCTTCACTTTTTTAAGTAACTCTTCCTCAGTTACAGTTTCTTCAAAACGAATAAGACTAGATTTAAAACCTACTTCGGCACACGCTTTCATCTTACCGCCAACATAGGATTCGCTTCCGCCATCATGCCCAACTAGAATAGCAGCCAAATGAGGAATCTTGCCACCTGCAGACACTATTTTTTCTACTTCTTTGGCTATTTCTTTGCGTACTTCCTGAGAAGTAATTTTACCATCTATTAATTGCATGGATATATTGTTTTAGGATTATGCACTAAACAAAAGAGAGACCTAAATCTCTCTTATTTATATTATTAACGACGTCCCATGTTGGGCATTTTTGCCATGAGTTTACTCATGTTTGCACCGCCCGACATCATCTTCATCACCTTACGTGTATCGTCAAACTGTTTAAGTAGTTTGTTTACATCTTGTACCGTTGATCCACATCCGGCAGCAATACGTTTTTTACGACTGCCATTAATTATTTCAGGACGCTCTCTTTCTCCAGGTGTCATCGAATAAATAATGGCTTCGATGCCTTTGAAAGCGTTATCATCAAAATCAAGATTTTTCATCATCTTACCCATTCCAGGTATCATGCCTGCTAAGTCTTTGATGTTACCCATTTTTTTGATTTGTTGAATCTGCTTCAAGAAATCATCAAAACTAAATTGGTTTTTGGCTATTTTCTTTTGAAGCTTACGCGCTTCTTCTTCGTCAAATTGCTCTTGCGCACGTTCTACCAGCGATACAATATCACCCATACCCAAAATACGGTCGGCCATACGGCTAGGATGGAATACATCTAAGGCTTCCATTTTCTCGCCTGTACCCACATATTTAATGGGTTTGTTCACCACACTACGGATAGATAACGCAGCACCTCCACGTGTATCACCATCTAATTTGGTAAGTACAACCCCGTCGAAATTAAGACGGTCGTTAAATTCTTTGGCAGTATTCACGGCATCTTGACCCGTCATTGAGTCAACCACAAATAATATTTCACTTGGGTTGATGGCTTTTTTGATGGCTGCAATTTCATCCATCATTTGAGCATCAACGGCCAAACGGCCTGCTGTATCAACGATTATAAGGTCGTGATTATGCTTTGAGGCATGTTTAATACCATCTTGTGCAATTTTAATGGGATCGTTTTCACCTTCGCTAGCAAAAACAGCAACCCCAATTTGCTCACCCAATACTTGCAACTGCTTGATAGCAGCCGGACGATAAACGTCACATGCGATTAGTAACGGGTTTTTACCTCTTTTTGTTTTTAGTAAGTTGGCTAGTTTACCACTAAAAGTAGTTTTACCAGACCCTTGCAAACCTGCAATCAGAATAATAGAAGGTGACTTTGAAATGTTGATATCGGTTGACGCACCACCCATCAGAGCGACTAACTCATCATGCACCACCTTGGTCATCATCTCACCTGGCTTAACGGCTGTTAGCACGTTTAAACCCATGGCTTTTGTTTTTACCGACTCGGTAAAATCCTTAGCTGTTTTGTAGTTGACATCGGCATCTAATAAGGCACGACGTATATCTTTAATAGTTTCTGCAACATTTAATTCGGTGATTTTACCATCACCTTTCAATAGCTTAAACGAGCGTTCTAGCTTCTCACTAAGATTTTCAAACATTCTTTGAATAGTTTAAATTTCTGCAAAAATAGAAAATTTTGGCTGCTTTTAAAACACTTCCTAATGATGATTTTAAATAATGTAAGTATTCGGTGCTGTTTTTAGGGTAATATACTCTTATAAAGAGTTCTTAGATGCCTGACTGTGATTATAAACCTTTGATTTATTAAACCACAACTAAGGGTTAAATGTCTTTTGAAATTGTGATTATTTATTAAGGTTGCTTTGGGGCTTAGTCCCTTTTATCTAGTAGGTAAAACACATCATCGTTACACAAGGGGCTTAGCCCTGATATTCTTAAGTATGACCATTGAAGCAATAAACCCTTAAAAAGTTAAATCCGAAAACTCAGTGATGGTACTATCTAAAAGCGTTTGAATTTCATGGGTTGATGATTCAGGTATTTGAGGAAAAAAGGTGTGATTAAGCACCGACATGCCACAAAACTCAAACACTTCGTCGCCTTGAATCTGCTTAAAGGCAGAGATGAGATTTTTCTGTTCGTACTGTTCCAAAGAGTTACCCATGGATGTAAACAACAACACTTTTTTATTTTTCAACTTACCTTCAATGCCTTGGGCGGTCATCTCATAAGCAAAACCATAGGCCAATACTTTATCGATATATCCTTTTAAAATAGCAGGAAAACTAGCCCACCACAAGGGGTAAATGATAGATATCAGGTCGGCTTTCATTAATAATTCTTGTTCAACAGCTATATCTGGAGGTGTAACACCTTTTTTTAATTGACTTAAGTCTTCAGCCCTTAATACGGGATCGTAATTCATCTGGTATAAATCGCGCACAGTCACATC
>QKIO01000292.1 GCA_003251015.1 Bacteroidales bacterium | reverse complement strand
CGCTTTTAAGTCTGACATAAACAAACCAGCTAACTTTTCGTTACTGCTGGCTACTAAATGCTGCTGATTAAACCACTTTGCTTTATCGGGGTCGAAACGAGCACCAGATTTATTAACACGTTCAATAGAGAATGCCTTAATAAGCTCATCCATGGAGAACAGTTCTTGCTCAGTGCCTGGATTCCATCCTAGCAAAGCCAATAGGTTTACAACAGCCTCGGGCGAATACCCACTCTCGCGGTAACCAGAAGCTACTTCACCCTCGGGCGAATTCCACTCCAATGGAAACACAGGAAAACCAGCTTTATCACCATCACGTTTTGATAACTTACCTTTACCTGTTGGTTTCATAATTAAAGGAAGATGTGCAAATTGAGGTCTGCTATCTTCCCAACCAAACGCACGATACAACAACACATGCAAAGGCAAGGATGGCAACCATTCTTCGCCTCGTATTACGTGACTAATCTTCATCAAATAATCATCTACCACATTGGCTAAATGATAGGTTGGTAACTCATCCGCACTCTTATAAATAACTTTATCATCTAATATGTCGGTTTTAAACGACACCTCACCACGTATCAAATCATTAGCAGTCACCACCTCATCTTCGGGAATTTTAAACCGTATCACCCACGGCTCACCAGCCTCAATACGTCGTTTAACCTCATCATCACTTAATACCAATGAATTATCCAAACGCATACGTGTGTGCATGTCATACGAGAAATTTTGCTTCTCAGCCTCCGCCTTGGCGCGTAAGTCATTTAAAACTTCGGCTGTATCAAAAGCATAATATGCCCAACCATTAGCTATTAACTGGTCGGCATATTTTTTATAGATGGCTTTGCGTTCACTTTGTTTATAAGGACCATACTCACCACCTTCCACCACACCTTCGTCGATGGTTAGTCCAAGCCATTTAAACGCTTCGTTGATATATTCTTCAGCTCCAGGCACAAAACGAGTTGAGTCCGTATCTTCAATACGAAGTAAAAACTTACCATTGTTTTGTTTGGCAAACAAATAATTAAAAAGAGCCGTGCGCACACCTCCGATGTGTAATGGTCCTGTTGGACTAGGAGCAAATCGCACCCTTACATTGCTTTGTGACATATGATTGATGAATTATTTTTTACAAAGATATAAATTGTTGAAAAGGATAGGGACAATAACCGATGGAACATTTATTTTATAGCAAAATGATCTAACAAACCAGACTGTTTACTATCTCGCAGCTCATGAAGAAACAACGAAAAACCAAACGATTAGCAATCTTAGGGATGAATTGAAAACAACTTAACAAGCAACGATTACTTTAATGACCTTTGTTTAGAGCTCCTAACATTAATCAATAGAATTTGATTTTTCATCACATCAATTCGATAAGTAATCATTGTAAGTTTGTTCATTGGCCCTCTATAAAGATTTGTTTTAGGTGATGGCTGAAGCATTTTAGGATTCCGTTTTAGCAGCTCAAAAAAATCATGAGCTTCTCTAATAAAACGACTAACTTCCTTATCAGTCCAATGCTTCGCAATATAATGCACTATTTTGTCAAACCCCTTTTCCGCCCTAGTAGACCAAACTATCTCTACAGCCATTTTTTATACTTAGACATAACCTCCTGATGGGTTTTGATTTCTCCGCTATCAAACTCTGCAAGACCTTGTGTTATTTCTGATTTCTCATCTTCACGTATCATATCCCACCAATCAGCCTCAGTGCTCTGCAGATTCTCAATTTTAGAAAGAATCGAATCATCCGTCAAATGAGTAATCCAACTAATAATATTAACTTTTCGTGCTTCTATATTCATAATACTGATTCATTTATCCCATACAAAACTAACGAATAATATTAACTTTTGGTTTCATTTAAAACCATCAAACAAAAAACAGGAACCATAAAAATCAACTTCTAGCATACAAAAAAAGGCCGACCTTAGCCGACCTTTTATTAATACACAAACAGAGGATTACTTAATACCTCTCACGTTTTTCTCCCACTTCCACGCCGACTCTAAGGTCTCGTCCAAAGTGCGAGTAGCTGACCAGCCTAATTCTTTGTTACCATACGATGTATCAGCCCAAATCTTTTCGATATCACCGGCTCTACGGCCTACAATTTTATATTTAAGATCTACTTTATTTACTTTAATAAATGATTTAACCAATTCCATCACCGAATAACCAGCACCAGTACCAACATTAAAAAACTCATAGTTAGCTTTTGATTTTTTATCTAACATCCGATTAATGGCCACTACATGTGCCTCAGCTAAATCAACTACATTGATATAATCACGAACAGCGGTACCATCTGGCGTATTATAATCATCCCCAAAAATACTAAGTTCTTGACGCAAACCGGCTGCTGTTTGAGTGATAAAAGGCACCAAGTTATTAGGCACTCCTAGAGGGAATTCACCTATTAAACCAGATGGATGCGCACCAATAGGATTGAAATAACGCAACGCAATGCAGTTAATGGCTTCTGTTGTTTTGCAATAATCACGCATAATATCTTCGCATATTGCTTTGGTATTACCGTAAGGTGACTCCGCTTCTTTACGAGGTGTTAGCTCTGTCACAGGCAACACATCAGGCTGACCATACACCGTACAAGATGATGAAAACACCATGTGCTCCACCTTATATTTACTCATACACTCCAATAGATTCATTAATGAAGTGAGGTTGTTGCGATAATACTCTAAAGGTTTTTGAACCGACTCACCTACTGCTTTAAACGCTGCAAAGTGAATAATGGCATCTATGTTAGCATATTTTTTGAAGAAAGCATCTGTTTTCTCACGGTCAGCTAAGTTAAACTGCTCAAAAGCAGGACGAATACCTGATATTTTTTCGATGCTATCTAAAACTTCAATTTTAGAGTTGGATAAATCATCTACCACAACCACATCAAATCCTTTTGCCTGAAGCTCAACTACTGTATGTGAACCAATGTAACCTGTGCCTCCGGTTACTAAAATTTGTTTAGCCATTATATTTGTTTTAATTCGATAAATAGTAAGCCACAAAAGTAATAAATTGAATGATAAAAATAACCAAGCAAATAACTATTTAAATGGATAATCAGTAATATAGAATGCTTATTGATTCGAACTAACAGAAGTTATTAACAGTTTATTAACAGCTGTTAGTAGATTTATATGGTTTTAAAAAACAAAATTGCTTATTTTTGTAAGTATGAATACAATTGCACAACACATATCAACACTTCTGTACGCACACGACTGCGTGATAATTCCCTCATTAGGTGGATTTGTGGCTACTCAACGCACCGCAAACATTGATGACGACCGCCATATCTTTGCGCCTCCAGCTAAAGAAATTGGTTTTAACAGAAGCCTACAGCACAACGACGGATTACTGATTACCTATACCGCACAATACGAAGCCTTGAGTTACGAGTTAGCTAAATTAAAGGTAGATGATTTTGTAGCGAGCATATACAACAAAACCAACAGTGGTGAATCGTTTCTATTAAGTGGCATTGGCGAACTTAAAAACGACGCCATGAACAACTTGCTTTTTGTACCTTCAAAAAATGAAGGTTTTTTACCTGAAGCTTTTGGCTTAACGTCATTCCACTTCTCGCCATTGGCACCTCAACGCCGTAGCGAAAGTAATATCTCTACGGCTAGACGCCTATTGCGACCAATATCACATAAACAAATAGCTGCAAGCGCTGCCATTATAATTGGTCTGTTTGTGTTTTCACCAGATGTGCAACACGACATTCTAAAACAAAACATTAACTCGGCTAGTATCATTACACTTCCAACAAACAACACTGTAGAGATTGTTGATATGGAGCAAACTACCCCAGTTACCAATGAGCTTGTTGTTGAGGCGGAAGTAACACCGACAACGGATATTGCGCCAACTAACGAAGTCGTAAAAGAAGTAGAAAAGAATAATTATTTTATAATTGCAGGCAGCTTCAAAAATGCCACTCAAGCAAATGATTTCATACAAGAGCTAACTACAAAAGGTGAAACGGGTGCTTTTGTCCTTAACAATTCGCAAAACAAATACCGTGTAGCTTTAAAAGGTTTTGCCAACAAAGATGAGGCTGTTAAAGCATCAAATGCTTATCGCAAACAAACGGCCTTTAGCAACGTTTGGGTGTTATCTCAAAAATAACAGTTACAAAATACTAATAACAAAAGAAGCGTGATTCATTATTTATGAGTCACGCTTCTTTGTTATATAAACAGTATAAACTATCGAATTTCAGAACCCGCTTTAACGCTTTTAAGTGGCGACACGAACGTCAGTTCCCCATTGGCATCTTCAGCCATTAAAATCATACCTTGCGATTCGATGCCTTTTATGTTTCGAGGAGCTAGGTTAACCAAGATGCTCACTTGTTTTCCAATGATTTCTTCGGGAGAGAAAAACTCTGCAATACCAGACACAACTGTACGTTGGTCGATGCCAGTATCCACTTTTAATTTCATCAGTTTTTTAGTTTTAGCCACTTTCTCAGCCTCTATAATGGTTCCCACACGGATATCCATTTTAACAAAATCGTCAAACTGAATGTTACTTTTTGCAGGCGCAGCAACTGCAGCAGCCGCTAAATTAGCTTGCTTAGA
>QKIO01000131.1 GCA_003251015.1 Bacteroidales bacterium | reverse complement strand
GTCCGAACTCTTGATTTCTGAGAATGAGCGTAAGTTATCCACCCTCATAGGTAATCTTCCTGGTATGGTTTACCGTTGCGCCAACGATGAGCATTGGACAATGAAATATGTCAGTGATGGTTTTTTTGAGTTAACGGGTTATGCCCCTCATGAGGTAATTAATAATGAATTTGTCTCATTTAACCAAATTATACACCCTAAAGACCGTGATTATTTAGCTGAAGAATGGCGACGCGTATTAGGCAGTGAAGAAACGTTTGATAATGAATATCGGATTATTACAAAGTCAGGTGACGAAAAATGGGTGCGTGAGCAAGGTAGTGCTGTGTTAGATGAGGCAGGTAAAGTTATTGCCCTAGAGGGATTTATCTATGACATAACAGAAAAAAAACTTGCCGACAATCTTATTTTTAAAGAGCGTACCATGTTACGTACCTTGATTGATAACATTCCAGATATAGTGTATGTTAAAGATGTAAATGCACGTAAGGTTATTGCCAATGTGGCCGATATCCAAAATATTGGTTTTGTGTATGAAAGTGACGTCATCGGTAAAAATGATTTGGAGTTGTTTCCTGGCCCTATTGGTGAGCGAGGGTATGAAGATGATTTATGGGTTATTAAAACGGGGGAGCCTATTATTAATCATGAAGAGTATTTTATTGGTGATAATGGAGAGTTAAGGTGGTATGTCACTTCTAAACTACCCTTGTTTTCGATGGATGGGGTGGTTACTGGTTTGGTGGGATTGGCTCATGAAATTACTCAACAAAAGAAAACATTAGAGCAATTACAACAAAGTAATGAATTTACAACCAATTTACTTAAAAGCATTCCCTTTAGTATGCATATTGTGGATGAGTTTGGTACGGTGTTATTTCAAAATGGTTTACTTAAAGATCAGTTTGGTGTTGATGGTATTGGTAAAAAATGCTGGGAAATTTACCGCGACGATAAACAACAATGTACAACCTGTCCTTTGTTAAATGGCATTAGTCAAGGTAAAAACCATGTGTATGAGGCCGAAGGCGTAAATGGGGGGAGAGTTTTTGAGATTAGCCATATTGGAATGACCTATAATGGTAAACCAGCCATGTTAGAGATTTTTCAAGATATTACCCAACGTCGTAAAGATGAGTTGGAACTAATAAATGCCAAAGAAAAAGCCGAAGAGAGTGAGCGATTAAAATCATCGTTTTTGCATAATATATCGCATGAGATTCGTACACCTATGAATTCGATTGTAGGCTTTTCACGTCTTTTAAACCATCCTAACTTAGACCTAGAAAAACGCAAGGACTTTACTAATATTATCATTCAAAGCACCGAACAATTACTAACCATTATTACCGATATTGTCAATATTTCAACCATCGATGCAGGTCAAGTAAAACTAGTTGAAAAAGAATTGAATTTAAATACGTTATTAAAAGACTTAAAATTTCAGTTCACTGAACAGGCTAATATAGCTAAGTTAGATTTTACTTTAAAAACGGTTTTGCCTGATGCGGATGTCATTATTTTATGTGATGAAGCTAAACTCAGTCAGATTATATCAAACTTAATTCGTAATGCCTTTAAATTCACTCAAAAAGGCTCTGTTACGTTTGGCTACGTGTTTTTAGAGGGTTATTTCCAGTTTTATGTGCGAGATACCGGGGTTGGTATACCTAAAAATATGTATGATGGCATATTTGAACGGTTCAGACAGGTAGAAGGGGAATTGTCTAGACAGTTTGGTGGGTCTGGCTTAGGTTTGTCCATCACAAAGGCTTATGTTGAACTACTGGGTGGTCGCATCTGGCTTGAGTCGCAAGAAGGAGTAGGAACCAGTTTTTATTTCACCTTGCCTTGTAAGCGTATTAACAACAAACCTTTAGTTGATTCATTAGTAAATGTATTTTCACAAGATGATAAGGCAACAAGAACCATTCTTGTTGCTGAAGATGAGGATATAAATTATTTTCTATTATCTGAGTTTTTTGAGGGGGTTGATATAAACCTTGTACGTGCCATTAATGGTAAGGAGGCTGTTGAAATTGCTAAATCAGACTCAGTAATTGATTTGGTTTTAATGGATATTAAAATGCCTGTTATGGATGGGTATGAAGCGACCAAACAAATTAGGTTGTCAAATGAAACGTTACCCATAATTGTTCAAACCGCTTTTTCTAACGATGAAGATATTGATAAAGCCTATGCATCAGGATGTAATGATTTTATTAGTAAACCCATTAATAAAGAGGCCTTATTCTCTAAGATTTATAAGTTTTTGTATTGATAGCACGATATCAGTGTTTATCTAGCTTGGATGGTGGCTTAAGTTATTTATTATCCAAAGGTAACGCTTTGGAGGTGTTTGAAATAGTATAATTCATCACCCCTAACTCCCAAGTAACAGCAATAATACGCCGCTTAAGATACCTAGCAAATAGAGTGCTTTGTGAAGGATGTTGCGTTCGTGAAACAACAATGCCCCAAAGGTAAAGGCTATAAGCACACTACTTCTTCTCAAGGCTGAGATGATGGATATTAGTGAATCGGGGTAAGTTAGGGCGTAGAAATAGGCATAATCGGCCAGTACCAAAAATAAACCAATCAGAGGTATGCTCCATCTAAAGGTAAATGGTGTTGTTTGTTTGCGTTTGGGCCACCATAACGTCCCAACAACCAAAAACATAATGATAGCCTGGTAAACAGAAAACCAACTTTGCACGGCCATGCGGTTGATGTGGCGAATTAAAAATTTGTCGTACAGTCCGCTAGCAGCACCTGCCAACGTGCCAAATATGATAAACCATATCCACTTGTTTTTCTTAAAGTCTATGCCTTCAAGCCGTCCAGCGGTAGAAAACAACCAGAAAAATAGTAAGGTGAGCATTATGCCCATCCATTGCAAAAGCGAAAGTTGTTCGTTGTAGATTAGTATGGCGCCCAGTAAAGTCCATAGTGGTCCTGTGGCGCGTATAGGAGCAACAATGGTGAGGGGTAGGTGTTTGATGGCAAAGAATGAAAAGATCCACGAAACCAATACCATCAATGCTTTGATGAAAATAAGGAGGTGGGTTTGGGCATCAATGGCAGGTATGTATAAACTGTTCTCGCAATGGAGTAAACTGGTTTGGGATGCAAATATTAAAGGCGTAAATACCAACGCAGATGTAGCCGTACTTAAAAGTAATACAGGCAATACGGCGTTATTGGTGACAGATACTTTCTTAAAAACATCATATACTCCTAAGAAAAGGGCTGATGTTAAGGCTAGGTAGACCCACATGTTTTTATTTTTGAAAATGCAAAAATACGAAATGCATCCTTGTTATAAGTCTGCTTGCTGATGAAAGCTAGTAATTTGTGTTATCAACATTTTTTATAAATGGGTTAATAGCCTAGTGTTTGATTTATAACGGACTATCATTACCCAAATCATCATCAAAACACGCCATTATTTGTATTTGAACCAAAATAGTTGGCTTCAAGTGTTCGTTTCAATAAGTATTCTTGTATTTTTAGTACCACAATTACCAAATAGGTTCGGATATGGATTATGTGTTAATTAAAAATGGTCAGGTTGTATTGCCTCATGGCATAGAGAAGTGTGATATTCTAATTGGGCATAATAAGATTATTGATGTGCAGTCAAGCATTACTAGACCAGAGCCTGAAACACCAATTATTGATGCTACAGATAAATTTATTTTTCCTGGTTCGATAGATGGTAATATTAGTTTCTCTCGGTTTGCGCTCGAACAATCGGAACTTATCACTCGCTTTAATCAGGCTCAAGTGGCATGTGGTACCACCACGGTGTTAGAAAATGTAATTCCTTTTTATACGCTCAATAACATTACCGAACTGCAAAATAGAACCAAAAATCAGTTGTTTGTAACTCCAGATTATGGGTTTCACATGGGGCTTTCAGGGTGGGATTCGTTTAATCCCAAGTTGATAAAATATTTGTATGCTCATCATGGCATTTCGTCCTATTACCTCAAGTGGCCATTAAATAATAAACTCGACCAAGAGCATATCGATGAGCTTATTGTTGAACTTACTAGATTGGATTTGTTGTTAGTGGTGGAAATACAATTGCCAACAACGCTTGGTTCGGAAACTGTAGGTGTCAGTCAAATGCAAGAGCAGTTAATAGAAGATCATCTAACTCAATTGCGTTGTATTTTAGAGTTGGTGGTAAAGAGGGGATGTAAAGCTAGTTTCTTAAATATTTGTTTTCAAGAAGAGTTAGAAATCATCCAACAATACATGAGCTCTGGTCGTATCTATGTGGAGTTAACACTGCCTTTTAATATTGGTGATTCCTCCAAATTTGAGGTGGATGGGAATTCTGTTTTTGCGGGTTTTTCATTAATCAATAAACTAAACCTAATCTCAGCTCAACAGTTTTGGGATTTGTTGAATGATGAACATTTTATGATTTCGCGCCCTTCGTTAAATTATGCAGGGCAGGGGGTTGTGAAAAATAGCCAAGTTCATAATCGGCCTGATGAATATTTTTTACTTAAGAATTTTGTATCTGTGTTATATACATCTGCAGTTGTAGCTGGTCATTTACCATTGTCTGTTTTTGTGGATGTTATTTCATTACGACCAGCCAAACTATATGGCTTATATCCCAAAAAAGGGCTCATACGTCCAGGCTCAGATGCCGATTTGGTTATCTGGGATCCCGATTTTGAACGTAACTTATATTGTACATTCCCAAGTCTGCAGGCCAATCCAAATCAGAGTTTCAAATTAAAGGGAAGGGCGGAGTTTGTGTTCGTTAAAGGACACATGGCCTACAATGGGGAGGCTTATTTCGAAACCATGGTTGGTCATTATCTTTACCGCACACCTCAGTAATAGGAATTTATACAATGTTTATCTGATTCCACAAAACCTTTTACCGTGTTTTCTGAAGCTTTTGAGATGGGTGAATGTTTGTTCTATAACTTGGTGAAGTATCCGCTCAATAGTTTTATTGAAAAGAAAATCAAATTTACATAAGCAATTGTTGAAACCCCATTTATCACCTTCGTTGGTCACCTTTGAGAATTATTTCTCCAAAGGTGACTATTCCTTTTTTTATTCTTTTTCCTATAGCAATTGATTTAGAGTAGAATTTGTTATTTGTTCTAATTGGTTGTTAATCAATGTGTATTAGTTGTTGAACTTTTTTAAAATCAAGTAGGGGTGCTTTTTGTTGTAACAAAGTAATCTAAATAAGAGTAACCAATGTTGGTAATTATTTTTAAGTAAGAACAAAGGTAAACGGAACTCTTGTTATAAATAATTACTGTACCTGTCTTCATATTTGTGGATAGGTTGTATATTTGGACTGAAAACAAATGAAAATGACCCATACATCTCAATTCGATTCCTCAAATCATAACCATTCATCTAAAAAAAGTGGTGCCGATAGCTTTTTTGATATTAACCGTATCGTTCAACTTTTTTTAAAAAACTGGTATCTTTTTGTGATCTCTTTTCCACTATGTTTTGGAGTTGTGATTATTCATCATCGATATACCATCCCTGTATATCGGGGTTCAGCAACAGTATTGTTAAAAAATCCTGATGAAAAATCCCTATCTCGTTCCGATCTAACCGAAGGATTTGGTCTAGCTCCTGAAATTAGTAATATCGAAAATCAAACCTTTATCATTAAGTCTCGAAAAGTTATTAGTAAAGCTATTGATCGGCTTGATTTTGGCATTTCTTATTTTGTAAAAGGACGTTTTAAAGATACCGAGTTATATCATAATTCACCCTTTTATCTAGAGTTAGATTCAACTCATTCGCAACTGCTTAATACGCCTATTTATGTTGAGAGTATAGGCAATAATACATTTAGGGTTTCCTGCGATTCTGAGGGTGGTACCATGTTTAATTTCTCCTCACAGTCGCAAACAGGTGGTGTGGGCGCGTTTGATTTTAAGCAAATAGTGAAGGAGAATGAATGGGTGAAATGTGAGGGGTTTTCATTTCGAATTCATGCTAAAGAGTCTGTTAAAAGTGCTTCAGGATTAGTTCATTATGTGTATTTAAAATCTAATGAGCAAATTACCTCCGAATACAGAGGCGGTTTAGATGTGAATCCATATCGCGAGGGGTCTTCAATTCTATATATATCAAACACAGGCACTAACCCTTCAAAGATTAATGCCTTTTTGGATGCCTTGTGTGAAGTGATTGTTGAGTATAATCTCGAACGCAAAAATGACATGGCCTCGCGTTCTATTAGTTTTATTGAGAGTCAGTTAGAAACCATTTCTGACACCTTAGATAAGGTTCAAGACCAGTTGCTTAGTTATCGTAAGGAAAATCGTTTTATGGGACCTTCCGACTATTCTCAAAAATTGGCCGATCAATATTTCGATAGCGAGAAAGAGCTTAAACTATTGGAGCTTCAAAAGGATTATTACAAGCGATTAAAGACGAAGCTGCACGCGGCTAAGGATATAGAGGATTATATGTTGCCTGTTTTAGATGATGAAAATAAAACTTATATCAGTCAATTAATACTTGAACTCATTCAGTTTCAGGGTGAGATGGATGTGTTAAAACCAAGTGCTCAACAAAATAATTACTATCTTAAAACCTTACAGAAAAAGATAGATTTAAGTATTGAGAATATCTCTAAAGCGATAAACCAAAGTGTTAAATCTATTGAGTTAAAGCAAGATAAAATAAATAAAAGTAATCAGGATGTGATTGCTGCTATGGATCAACTTCCAGAACTTGAAAAGTCATATCTTAAAATAGACCGTAACTACCGTCTCAACGATGCTATTTATACATTTATGTTGCAAAAGCATTCTGAAACACAAATATCAAAGGCAAGTAACGTGCCTGATAGTGAAGTTATTGATCAGGCTAGCGTGTCGGGTTTAGTGTCGCCTAACAAAAGCAGTAACTATAATAAAGCCTTTATGTTAGCGCTGCTCATTCCAATTGGTATTGTTGTTCTTAAAGAGTTTCTTAATACCAAGGTGAGAGGTAAAGAAGACTTAGACCACCTTATACCGTCTATCCCTATGATGGGAATGGTGATGCATAATAAAAGTGAGGAGTCTGATGTAATTCGTAATCATCCCAATTCGATTATTAGTGAGTCGTTTAGAGCCATACGCACCAAGTTACGTTTTGTTTCTAAAGAGCAGCACTTACAAGTTATTTCGCTCACCAGCACCAATACTGGGGAGGGAAAAACATTTTGTGCTCAAAATTTAGCATCTGTATTTAGTATTTCTGGTAAGAAAACAGTTATTCTGGGGTTTGATATGCGTAAACCACGATTAACCACTTTGTTTGGCTTAGAATATCAGCCTGGCTTGTCTAATTATTTAATTGGTCAAAACAGTTTGGAGGAGGTGACTTATAACTCAGGACAAGCAAATTTATTTGTTATTCCAGCTGGCGAAATTCCGCCTAACCCAAGTGAACTAATTGCAAGTAACCGTACTCAGGAGCTTTTTACCAGTTTACGTGAGAACTATGATATCGTAATTGTGGATTCTCCACCTATTGGTTTGGTGGCTGATGCTCGTTTGTTAATGCAACATTCGGACTGTAACTTGTATGTGGTGAGAGCTAATTATACGGTTAAAGATCATTTAGTGCATACCATTAACGATTTATTAAGCGAGAATGTAACCTCCATGGGTGTAATTCTCAACGATGTAAATACCAATGAGAAAGGGTATGGATACTATTCGGCTGAGTATTACGGTGAGTAATATGTAAAGGCTTTATCTGCGCCAGAAAGTAACTAATTGAGTAAGGTAATAGTTGCTTAATCGATTCATCGTAAGAAGGGCGTGTTTCAATAATGCCGTTCCCGTTAGTGAGCCATGGTTGGTGAGTCTACTATGGATCAGTTTGTATTTTAGTTTTAATCCAGGTGCTCTTCTTATTTGTTCCAACACCAGGTGATAACTCTCATTTGTGTTTTGTTGCGTATCTGGTTTAAATACAGTCGGTAATTTTTTTAATATGGCGTTTTTGGGTAGGTAACTCGTGTTAAGAGGCCAGTTGGTGAGCTGTTTTCCACTCAAAACAGAATACATTCCTCCAATAAATGATGTTGGCAACTCAATTTTTAAATCCCTAACTAATTGATTTATTTCGTTGGGATGACAATCAACTAATAACTCATCCACAATTTTCAAATCGTAAAACCAGCTAAGTCGCATGCCTCCACGACGATACGTATAATATAAATGAGTCGCAATATAAAGGGCATGAAAGGCTGGTTTAAGTCCTAAAACAGTGGTGTCACCCATATGATAGTCTTGGGTATGTTCCCAAATAACTCGTTCGTTGATGTAGTATTTCGAAAATGGTGGAAACAAATAGCGGTGTAACTCAATTGTCTGGCCTTGATACGATAGTGGAGGTAGGTGATGGTCGCTTAATGGATTATCCACAAAGGAAGTAGGTCCTTGGAAACCAGCTTTTAGAAGTAAGTGATATGCCTTTTCTGCATTGTCAGGACTTACCAACACATCAATATCACTCATAGGCCGCAAACCAGCATCTCCATACGCAGTAAAAGCCAAAAGACTGCCTTTTATAAAAAGTACGGGTATATAGGCTTGATTTAAAGTTCTTTGAATCTGCAAAACAATCGCCTTTCGTTGATTATTTTGGATTAGTGTATTAAAGTAACTCTTCTTACAAGCTAAGGTAAATCCGCTTAACTGCAATTGAGGTGATGATTGAACGTATGCCAAGGGCCCAAGTCCATTGCTAATGGCATAAGCTGCCATATAGTCTTGGTTTAAGAGTGTTTCATCTTCGCTTGGGTTTGACGAAAAAAGAGTGTCAATAAGCCATTTCTCCTCCGCTCGTAGGTTTTGCCTAAACCGTTCTCGTTTTGTGTTGAGGATGTCAATAAGCTCTCTTTTCATGTCAAACCTTAGTTTTGAGGATGCTGTTGGTGTTTGAAGAACTGAGTTATCTTACTCAAATTCTTTATAACCAAAGCTCTTAATCCGCCTATGTGGTTGCGTTTCAAAGCCAAATAATCTTCCTTAGATTTTCTAATTATGTTTTTTAGAGATTTATTACTGGCTCCTCCCAAACGCATTTTCACCAACACCTCACTTAAGTAAAAGCTTTGGGTGGATGGATGCGAAAACAGTCTTAAAATAAAATCATAGTCCGCAGCAATTCGGTACCTGGTATCAAATAAACCAATGGTTTTAAAATGTGATGTTTTGATATATAGGGTAGGGTGAGCAGGCATCCAGCCTTGTTTTAAAAGCTTATTGGTGAAAGGTTTGCTTTTCCAAGCACGTATTGTTTTGCTTGGTAATGTGGCTGTGATGTAGTCTAAATCACCATAAATAACATTACAACGTTGTGTTTCTATTGAGTTTAAAATGGATGCCAAGGTGGTGTCACTAGCTAACTCATCATCGGCATGTAAAAAACCAACCCAATCACCAGTGGCTTTGCTTAAGCCTTTATTCATTGCATCATAAATGCCTTTGTCTGGCTCGCTATACCATTGGCTGATGTGATCACTGTGTTTTTTAATGAGATCTATGCTACCATCAGTTGAAGCGCCATCAATCACAATGTATTCGATTTGCTTAAAGACAGTTTGTTTAATTACACTTTCAAAGGTTTTTTCTAGGGTTGACACCCCATTGTAAACCACGGTAATGATAGATAGTTTTGTCATTTGAATTGATGAATCAATTTTTGGTTTTATTGTCCATCAAAATAGAACATTTGAACGTCTTTCTTTAGTTGTTCTTTCGCTTTTTTGATGTGATACTTACTACCTTCATTTGCGTTTTCGAGTAAGTGTCTGGATAATGCCATGGATGGACTGTGCGGTGGTACAGCTATAGAACCACTATTTATTAATTTTACCACCTCTTCGCGTGCTTCTAAAATCAAATCCCATGTTGATATGGGTATGTAAATTTGCATCGCTAAGTTATGTTCAAATTCCTTGCGAATAAGTTTTAATAAGGTCTGATGAAACTCTAGACTCGTAATATTTTGTACTTGCTCTCTTACAATAAGTGACTCAGGAGTGATGCGTTCTAAAAAAAGTGCCATGCGCTCATAAGCTTGTAGTCGGGTTGGTATAAGCTCGGCTCGTTGTTGTTTAGCTAGTTCTATTTGACGAATTTTTAAGTTATGTTTCAAAAACCAACGGACCAAAACTAAAAAAGCAATGGCTACAACTAAAGTAGGTAAAAGGGCAATAAGAAGATCGTTCCAGTTTAACATCATGTATTTGTTAGATTGTTTATTGTTGTATTTTAAGTCTTTAAAATCTTATTTGTGCATATTTGTTTTAAAAAAGACAGATTCCCTAAATTATAGAAAGTATCAAAATTGTTTGCTTCTATATTTTCATTATTTTTGCATGGTTTCTGCCGCAAGATATTAAAATGTTTTTATTTGCAGCAGCGCATCTTTGTAAATAGTTTGAGTTAGAAAAATCAAAACATAAATAATTATCCTTAATAGTCGTAGAGCAATGAGCACGAATCAACTTTCGTATAGAATCAATCAGTTAGCCGAGTCTGAGACTCTTAAGATGAGTCAAAAGAGCACTGAACTGAAGGAACAAGGTATCGATGTAATAAATTTGACAGTTGGTGAGCCCGATTTTAATACGCCAACCCATGTAAAACAAGCTGCTATACAGGCCATCAACGATAATATTACCAAGTATGCGCCTGTGCCTGGTTACCCAAAATTACGCCAAGCTATTTGCGATAAATTACAACGCGATAATCAATTAACGTATAAGCCTTCTCAAATCATTGTATCCAATGGTGCTAAGCATAGTTTAGCTAATGTATTGCAATGTGTTGTTGATAAGGGTGATGAAGTTATTATTTTAGCTCCTTACTGGGTTTCTTACATTGAATTAGTAAAACTTTCAGAAGGTACACCAGTCATTGTAGAAGCTGGTTTAGAGCAGGATTTTAAAATTACACCTGCACAATTAGAAAAAGCCATTACGCCTAAAACAAAGGTGGTGATGTTTAATTCACCATCTAACCCAACGGGTAGTATTTATTCTTACCAAGAGGTTGAGGCTATGGTTGAGGTACTTAGGAAATATCCAAACATCATTGTTTTATCAGATGAGATTTATGAAACCATCAATTACGTAGGCAAACACACTAGTTTTGCTCAGTTTGATGGTATGATTGAACGCACTGTAGTTATTAATGGTGTTTCTAAAGGATATGCCATGACTGGATGGCGCATCGGTTATATTGCCGCTCCATTATGGATAGCTCAAGCAACAAGTAAGTTACAAGGTCAGTACACCTCTGGTGCCTGTTCTATTGCACAAATGGCTTCATTGGCAGCCATCGATGGCGACCAATCTTGTGTAACCGAAATGAGAGATGCATTCCTTAAGCGTCGCGATGTAATTATTGGTTTGATGAAGGAAATACCAGGTTTCAAACTTAATGTACCCGATGGTGCTTTTTATGTGTTTCCTGATGTTAGCTACTATTTCGGAAAGTCGGATGGTGATGTAACCATTAAAGATTCAACCGATTTTAGCATGTTTTTATTAGAAAAAGGCCACGTGGCATCGGTGCCTGGTAGTGCCTTTGGTAGCCCAGACTGTGTACGATTTTCTTATGCAGCAGGTGAAGCCACCTTAAAAGAAGCTATAGAACGAATTAAGAAAAGCTGCGCAACTCTTAAATAATTAAAATAGAAAGAGGCTATAAGCCTCTTTTTTTATAACTCAGTTGATATTGAGCGTTAATACACTAATTCATACCTGATGAGCAAACAGCCCACTTCAATGATTAATAGTGATGGTAATATACTAGAGTTTAGTAAAGTAAGTATCCGTCAACAAGAAAATATTGTACTTCAAGATGTTAATCTCGCCGTTAAGCCAGGAGAGTTTGTCTATCTGATTGGAAAGGTGGGGAGCGGTAAGTCAAGTTTATTAAAAACACTTTACAACGAATTGCCTTTGTTAGAAGGCCAAGGTTTTGTGGTTGGGTATTCGTTAAATGGCCTTGCTCAAAAATACGTACCTTTTTTGCGTCGTCGAATTGGTATTGTTTTTCAAGATTTTCAACTTTTATCAGACCGTTCTGTGTACGACAATCTTCTTTTTGTGCTAAAAGCAACGGGGTGGACTCATAAAAAAGAAATGGACAAACGCATTCGCGACGTACTCTCGGATGTTGATATGGTACATAAAGGCTATAAAATGCCTCATCAATTATCTGGTGGCGAGCAACAACGTGTTGGTATTGCTAGAGCTTTGCTTAATGCACCAGAGTTAATTCTTGCCGATGAGCCTACGGGAAACCTTGATCCCGATACTTCTGACGAACTAATGCTTGTTTTACGTAAGATATGTGAAGGTGGCAAAGCGGTGGTGATGGCTACGCATAATTATGTGCTTCTCAAAAAATTTCCAGGACGCATTATTAAATGTGAAGACGCTCGATTGAACGAATCTTTACCCCAGGAAATAGATTTTGATTTGTTAGATTAGTTGTTCTCCTTTTACTCTCTTTTGTTATCTTTAGGCGATTTATATTTGCATTTTTTATAATAAATAGTGCATTCGAATCGTTTTTTAATTTATTTACCATTATTAATAAGGCTTTTGTTCCATGATAAGAATCCTCTTTTCATTTTTCCTGTTAGTACTATTACCTTCTGTAGTTGCTCAGAAATCATTAAAAAATGATAGTCCTGAAGTGGCTTATGAAAAAGGTATAGAACTTTATAAGATAGAAAAATATGGTTTGGCACGTTTGCAATTTGCAAGTTATGTAAAGCAACGTCAGGGCGATGTATCTACTCGCATTGCTGAAGCGGCTTACCTCGAACGCCTTTGTGCTAAAAAATTGGAGAATCAGGATGTTCTTTTTCTTTGGGAGGAATACATCACCACCTATCCTTATAGCAATCGACTGCAGTATGCTCAAATGCATATTGGTGATTATTATTTAGATAAAAATAAATTTGGTCAAGCGGCTCGTAGTTATGAAAAAGTAAAAGCTTCTAGTTTAGATAAGGAAACTCAGATCGATTTTAACTTTTCGGCTGGTTACGCCTTCTTCATGGAGGAAGACTACGATAAATCACTCAATTATTTAAACGCCATTAAAGATAAGAATACGAAACACAGTACTTCTGTCAAGTATTTTTATAGTCATATTCAGTATGTTAAAGGTAATTATCAAACAGCCCTTGAAGGATTCAAAAGTCTTGAGGATGATAATGGTTTTAAGAAAGTAGTTCCTTTTTATATCGCTCAAATCTATTACCTACAAGGCGATTATGCAAATGCAATTAAATACGCACTTCCTGTCCTAAGCGAAGGTTCTAACGAACGTAAAGCCGATATGAATCGGATTGTGGCCGACTCTTATTACGCCCAAAAGGAATATGCAAAGTGTATACCTTATTACCAGAGTGCCATTTCATTAACATCTAAACCCAAACGTGAGGATTATTATCATCTTGGTTTTGCCTACTACTTTACTGGAGATAATAACAATGCACTACAAGCTCTTTCTAAAGTAACATCTAGTGAAGATCTTATGTCACAGAATGCTTATTATCATTTGGGCGATTGTTACCTAAAACTAAAAGATAAAAAAAGAGCACGCGTGGCCTTTGAAGCGGCCTCTAATTACGATTATGATAAGGTTATACAAGAAGATGCCTTATTTAATTACATCAAGTTAAACTACGAACTAGCTTTCTCGCCGTTTAATGAAATCATTAATTCGTTTTTAAAATACATCGAGTTATTTCCCAAAAGCGATAAGATCGACCAAGCCTACGATTATTTGGGTCGTGCATTTTTAACCACCAAAAACTACCGCGAGGCTTTAGCTTCCATGGAGAAGATTGGTAATAAAGCACCCAGTGTCTATCGTGCCATGCAGCGTGTTGCTTATTATCGTGGTTTAGAGCTTTTTATTGATAAGGGATTTGCGGAGGCTATAGAGTTTTTTGACTATAGCCTAAAATATGGGGAGTATGATAAGAACTTAAAAGTGAGCGCTTTTTATTGGCGTGGGGAAGCTTATTATCGCACTAATAATTTTAGCAAAGCTATAGAAGACCTAAATGCCTTTATTTATATGCCAGGCTCTTATAAGATGAAAGAGTTTCAAATGGCGCATTACAATATTGCGTATGCCTATTTCAAGCAAAAAGAATACACTCAATCGCAGAGCTGGTTTCGTAAGTACTTAAATCTAACAGATGGCAAAAATCGCCCTATGTATGGCGATGCTTGTAACCGTATTGGTGATTGTTATTTTGTAGAGCGGGATTTTGCATTTGCTATCAAGTATTATAATATGGGTGCAGAAGTAAAAGAGGCATCACCTGATTATGCTATTTTCCAAAAAGGGTTCTGTTTAGGATTACAGAAAGATTATAATTCTAAAATATCGGTGCTTAATACCTTAATAAATCGCTATCCAACTTCTAGTTATGTGGATGATGCCTTGTATGAAGTTGGACGGTCGTATGTTGCTTTAGGTAATTTAGACCAAGCCATTTTTACATACAAAACCATCAAAGAAAAGTACCCTAAAGGTAGTTATGCTAAAAAAGCAATGTTACAGCTTGGTTTAGTGTATTATAACAACAATGATTTTGTTAATTCATCGGCATTTTACAAAAGGGTAGTTAATGAATTTCCAGGTACACCAGAGGCCGAAGATGCCTTGTTGGGTATTCGTAATATCTACATGGATAATAACGATTTAGCTGGTTACATGACTTATGCTAAACAATTAGGAGGATTTGCTCAGTTAGATGCTCGTCAGCAGGACTCGTTAACCTATGTTTCTGCAGAGAAATTTTACATGAAAAGTGATTGTCAAAATGCTGTTAAACAGTTTCAAGCTTATTTGGCAGCCTATCCAACGGGTAAGTATGTGTTAAACTCTAATTTCTATAAAGCCGATTGTCAGTACCGTAACGGTCAAAAGGCTGAGGCACTAATTTCATATACGTATGTGGTTAATCAAAGCAGAAGCTTTTTTACCGAAGAGGCATTAATAAAATGTGGTGAGTTATTATATCAAAAAGATGATTACGCCAAGGCATTAGAAATGTTTACTCGTTTAGAAGTAGAATCTGAAATTGAAACAAATGGCATTGAGGCAAAAATTGGCAAGATGCGTTGTTTGTATAAGTTGAATAATTATAACAAATGTATAGAGTCTGCTAATCAGTTATTGGCGCTTCCTAAAATTGGGGAGGAGATTAAACGTGAGGCCATTTACAATAAAGCAACTAGTTATCGTTCGTCTAATGATTTAACCAATGCGTTAACACAATACGAATTAATATCACCCAATACCAAAAGTGCCGAAGGTGCCGAAGCTAAATATTGGGTAGCTCAAATATATAAAGACCAAGCAAAGGTTGATCGTGCTGAGAAGGAAGTGTTTAATTACATTGAAAAGGGTACGTCTCATCAGTATTGGTTAGCTCGTAGTTTTATTCTTTTAGCAGAAATTTATCACGAGAGAAATGAGAGTTTCCAAGCCATACAGTATCTGCAGAGCTTACGTGATAATTATGAGGGTGAAGACGACATTCAAGAAAGGGTTTTTAAATACCTTAACGAGTGGCAAGACGGTGCCGTTAGTGATGCAAGTACCAAGTAAACGAACAAATGATAATAATTGAATCGTACAAAATGAGATATTTAGTTTTTGTTTTTTGTGCTGCCTTGGTTTGTGGTAATGCAGTGCAGGTTAAAGCTCAGGAGATTATAAATCAAGATGTAAGAGTGGTGCAAGAATACACGCCTACTCTTTCTGATGCTAATAAAATTAGTTTAATGCCTGTGGTAGATGATACAATAAGTCTATCACCTGAGTTTAATTACCGAATTATTAGTAAGCCTGTTACCATTGATTACAAGCCTCAAAATATTACCCCAGCACGTTTGGTGACAAATAAAAAAACGATTCAATCTAAATCGTATGCTAAAGCTGGGTTGGGTAATTATAGTTCTGGATTACTTGAGATTGGGTATAATCTGCCTGAATCAGAAGATTATCTTTTGGGCATTAAAGCAGGTAACTCATCATCATTTGGTGATGTAAAATTGGAGGATGGGTCTGAGGTGGATGCTCCTTTTTACGATACGTTTGCTGAAGTGGGTTTCAAGCGGTTGTTTGATGATAAAACATTAAGTGTTGATTTGGATTTTCTACATAATGTATATCGTTATTATGGTTTGCAAAGCATAAATCAAAATACAACTTATTACCGTCCCGAGGACTCAAAACCCTTGGCTGCTTCTTTAATGGCACCCGATGAGAGAAACCGTATTTCTACGTTTGGAGCTAAACTTAATTTTTCTAATAACAATGCAGACCTAAAGAAAACATCCTATAATGTAGGACTAGGATTAAATACCTTTGGAAGTTTAAATGGAGTGGCTCAAAATGGATTCTTACTGTCTGGTAAAGTCTTGCATCCAACCGAAAAAATAAACCTAGGTTTAGGTTTAAGCATTGAAAACTATAAAACAAGCGTGGCTGATTCTGTAGGTGCTACCCCTTATTCTTTTGAGGTTGGTAATACATCACTGATTCAACTAAATCCTAATTTAAATTTTGAGCTCGATAACTTAAAACTTAAAGTTGGTGTTTTAATGGCTGCTGTTGGTACAAACAATGAAAATACCTTCTTTTTAGCACCAGATATCTTGGCCGATTTAACGGTTGTCGAAGGCATCGTCTCTTTGTATGGTGGGTTAACCGGTAATGTTGATCTTAACGATGTTAAAACCATTAGTTTTCAAAACCCATTTGTGAGTCCTGATGCAACGATTAAACCTGCTTTATATGGCTTAAATGTGATTGGGGGCGTAAAAGGTAATTTTAGTTCGTCTACCTCTTTTTCAACGGGAGTGAGTTATGCTTTTTTTAATGATGAGCACTTTTATGTAAATAAATACTACAGCACTCTTCCTAATGAT
>QKIO01000093.1 GCA_003251015.1 Bacteroidales bacterium | reverse complement strand
ATGGCTTTATCAATACACTCTTTAGAAATATAGGTGTACGAACAACGCCTGTTTTCATCGTAAAGCAATGGATAATCGAGGCGGTACTCCGCAGGTACGATGTCGATTATTCCGCCATGACCTATTTCTTCCCGGTAAACATACCCTGGTGCTCTAAACAAAGTGGCATTATTTGCCTCTATCCCATCCCAATACTCATCCCATTCGTGACCATTTATGACCAAACTCATGCTCGATTCGTAAAAGGCTTCCGCTTCGTGGGGCTGGAGGAAACGTAATGCTTGGAAATCTGTATATTCTTCTTTATAAGAGGAACCATACAATTCTTTAATTCTTTTAGTTCTAGAGATCTTTAACTCTAAGAATTCAGAGTATGTATTAGCGTTATGTTCATCACCCCAGCCGCAAGATATAATAGGGAAATTAGAGTTTAAAAGCTCATTAAATTTGATTTCATTATTAATATCTCTAAAAAGGAAGTTTTTGTAAATTACTTCACCATTACTGTGAGTAACAGTATTGTAGAATACACTACAATACTGTACAAATTCTCTTTTATTATTAAATAGTTCAAACTCATTTATTTTATTAATTCCCATTTCCATATGTCTTTTTGAATTTCATCTAACTTATAAATAGCATCCACCTCAACCCCAGAATCATTTATCACTTTAGCGATGGTTCCATCCGCATTGTAGTGTGTGGCGAAAGCCCTCCGCACCGTTGGCGCTCCTTTTGCGTCTGTTTTAGTCCCAGTCCTAAAGACTGGGCTAATGCTTACGCTCCGTTGGAGCTATGATTAACCCCGTGTTTTTGTGCCTCTGTGTTTATCTAAAATCTTATGTCTCGCTACTTGCCTCTTATCACTTTAGCGATGGTTCCATCCGCATTGTAGTGTGTGGTAATCTATATTGAACGTATGATTCTATCTGTATTCACTTCCGCATGATCGCTATCTTGGCACTAAAGTACAACAATCTCACCTAAGACCATCGTCCTTATGTTAATAAAAAACCTATCCAATCATCACTATTACTCAGATGGAAGTTGTTTTTACAACTAAAATTGATAAACATTGGTGTCTGTGCACATTGAGCGAAAGCTTTGCAAGTATAGCCTTATTATTCATTGTTTTAAATTCGTACAATTGTAGCCTTTAAGTAGTTAATTAAATCGAAGTTATGAAAGTATTTAGTTTATTAGCCTTTCTGATGTTGACAGGCATTTTAACGGCTGGAGATGTAACCGTTTATTTCAACAAAAAACACACGGTTGGTGGTGTTGATCATTTTCAACGCGAAAAGTTTATTACTATTCACTCGGCTAATTACGAGGGTTTGAAAAGTGGAGGTGCTGCGTTAATGAGTTACCTTATTAATGATTTAGATGTGTATTATGGGCGTGAAACGGGCAGTTTTACTTCGTTGTCAGATAGTTACCCAACTTCTATTGTGAGTGCTTGTAATTCATCTCGCACCTCTTACGCTCGTAATTCTACGGCACACTCTTACGAAGCGAACCAACAGTTGATAGTTACGGGGCAGTATCGTGTTTACGATGCGTTTAAAACAGCTGGTGGTCATGATGCTGCTGAGGGTGGTCGCTTGTTTGGCGATTATGCAAGTATCTATTTAAATGAGGCTTGTGGCACTGGAGGTACTACTGGTGTTCCTCGTCCCAAATGGATTGAGGTGTTAAATGAACCCTTGTGGGATCCCATTGATCAATATGTGTTATGGAAGACTTCGGATCCTTTGAAACCAAGTGTTGACAAGGAGAAAGAGATACTAGACAACATCTTTACTTTTCACCGTGAGGCAGCAAAAGAAATTCACCGTCAGCAGCCAGGTACTAAAGTGGGTGGTTTTGCAGAGGCTTTTCCCGATCCTGAATCGCGCAACTGGTTTAATTGGGAGACACGTTGGAAACGATTTATTGATATAGCTGGTGATGAGATGGATTATTATTCGTTTCACTTGTACGATTTTAATGAGCCAACAGTTAAGTTTCGTAAAGGTGGTAATTTAGAGGCTTATATGGATTTGTTATCTCAATATACCTATCTTACTTGGGGCAAAGAGAAACCATTCTTAATTTCGGAGTATGGTGCTAGAACTCGCAATATTGAGGATCAGAAAAGCAATCCCAAACGCGATTGGTTATGTGCCAGCTCTATTAATTCGATGATGGTGCAATTTATGGATCGTCCCGATATGATTGAGAAAACCATTCCTTTTATTATGGCCGTATGGTCAAAAGATTGGAATATTTTTAACCCTGATAAAACAGCAGCCGAGTTTACAGATTATATTAAGTTTTATAAATTGTGGCGCGATGTTAAAGGAACTCGCTTAATGGTAAATAGCTCTAACCTAGACATGCAGGTTGATGCCTATACTAATGGAGATAAGACGTATCTGATTTTAAATAACATTAAAAACGAGGCTGTTACCGTTAATCTGTCTGCAATGGGTATTTCTAATGCCGACATCACCTCGTCTATCAAACGTCATTTTTATTGGGACAATGCGGTTATGTTAGATGAAATCTCTCAAGCGGGTGCACCCAGTTCGGTTACAGTTAATGGCATGGCAACCATGATTATAGAATTTACAACAGCACAAGCTCCCAATATTGAAAAAACAGCTACCGAAACACGTAACTATGCCGATGTTTATAAGCAGGCTATTGTTGCAGGATCTGCCATTACGTTTAATGTAAATAATGTTAGTCTTAGTTCGGAAGGTACAGCTACTTTGCGATTGGGTGTGGGGCGTAACCATGGTTTGTCATTACAGCCTATCGTTAAATTCAATAATACCGCATTAACAGTACCTACTGATTACAGAGGGGATGCTCAAAACAATAAAGGGTCTTTCTTTGGGATGCTTGAGATGGAGGTGCCTTATGTTTTGATTAAACAAAATAATACTGTAACCGTTGAATTTGCGGATGCTGGTGGTTTTGTAACCAGTGTGGTGTTAAGAGCTTTTAATGAAGAAGTAGGTAATACACATTCTGCGGTTGTTAATGCCAATGCACTAGTAAGCCTAAAAGTATATCCTAATCCAGCTGTAGATCAGTTGTATGTTACCATAGATAGTAATACTAAAGTGATTTATTCTATTTATGATATCCAGGGTCGGTTGTTGTCTGCCAGTCAACTAAGTTCTAAAAGCATCGACATTTCTAATTTAGATGCTGGAGCGTACTTATTAAAGCTTGAAAGCGATAGGCGTGTGCAGATTGAGCGCTTCGTGAAGATGAAATGATGTGTTTAATGTTAGTAATATAAGTAAAGTGTAGAATATCATTTTTTGTAGATGATAACCCAATGTGGTTGTCATCAACAAAATGGAGAGATGATTTGTATTTATTTAACAAAACAAGGCTACAACAAGCGGTTTTTACGACCGAGTTTGTTGTGGTCTTGTTGTTTTGTTACATTAACTATCAGTATCTAACCTTATATTTTAGCTGAATAAAATCATTGGCAAAAGCCGTTGCTTTAGTTTGTTCTAGTTTTATGTTTTTACACGTGGCGCCAAATAAAGGAATCCCTTCGCCTAGTAAGATGGGTGCTTTGGTAATGGTTATTTCACTAATCAACTGCAGGATTATAAATTGTTGAATGGTTGCGCCGCCGTCGATGTAGGCATGTTTAAAGCCTTCGGATTCTAATTTAGCCATGAGGTTTAATAAGTCGCCAGAATACATTTCTACCTTGTCTTTTAAATTTTGGGGGGCTTCTTTTAAGGTGTTGCTAAGTACAATAATTTTTAAGTCGCCATAAAACCATTGCTCGGGCGTTAGATTCATGTTTGATATAACCTCCATACACTTACGCCCCATAATCATACAATCCACCAAACTTAAATAATCATTCAGCCCCATGTCTGCCTGATGGTTAGGTAATGGTTGGCCGTTGCCTGCCGTGTGTAACCAATCCACACCACCCTCTTTTGTGGCAATAAAACCATCTACACTGGTGGCAATAAATACAGAACACTTCATGGTTGTCTTTTTAAAGGTTGGATTTTACACTGTTATTCTTAACGCAATTATTAAGTTGTTGGCTTATATAGTTTGTGTTGTTGAATGTAGACTTGTGTTTTGGTAGGGATAAAAAAAGGTAGTTGTTTGCCAAGTAATAACCATTGTCGTATGGTGGTGGATGATATTTCGATGCTTGGAGCTGCGGTTAGTTTGCTGTTTGAAGGTAACTCAAAATCATGCAATGGTGTGCCAATACGAGGGTAAATTAAGAATTGGTAGTTTTTAATTAGGTCATTTGCCCCTTTCCACTGGTGGATGTGTTTGATGTTATCGGCACCCATTATTATTACAAACTCATTGTTGGGTTCCTTTTTGGTTAGGGCTTGTAACGTGTTGATGGTATACGACGGACTAGGCAAACTCAGCTCAATGGTTTCAACTTTAAAACGCGGGTGTTGACTTATGGCCAGTTTGGTCATCTCCACCCGATGTGTTACATCTACCAATTCTACATTTTGCTTAAATGGATTTTGTGGACTAATGACAAATCGAACTTCATCCAAATTCTCAAATTCAAGCATGTAATTGGCCACGGCTAAATGACCAATGTGTACGGGATTGAATGAGCCAAAGAAGAGTCCTGTGCGTGTCATGG
>QKIO01000199.1 GCA_003251015.1 Bacteroidales bacterium | reverse complement strand
CATTGTAGATGTGCGTTCTCCTGGTGAGTTTAAAACGGGCAATGTAAACGGCTCCATAAATATACCGTTGGATAAGTTGAACGATGCCACCATCAAAAAAATTAAAAATTGGAATTCACCCGTGATTGTGTGTTGTGCATCAGGCATGCGTAGTGCTTCTGCAGCAGGCATCCTCAAAAATAAAGGCATAAATACTGTTATTAATGGCGGTAGCTGGTATAAAGTAGATCGTATCTGCGGTAATTAGTTGATAGTTTTATTAAGATATTTTGCCACCTAAAACATAGTAATCCTATGTTTTAGGTGGTAAGTTTCACCTTTACATCTGTAAAATCACCTCTTGATTTATGCTTTAATGATGTTAAAAGCAACTTAAAAATCAAATAGGCTACTGTTTTACTAGAGTTATTATATCTTTAGACACAACAATCAAACCCACACAACAAATAAACATATCGTTTTGTAAGTAAACTATCTAGTTGGTTTATAAAACGTGTTTTGACGAACAATCAAAATTTAAAATTCATGAAAAGAATCATCATAATTGGCGGATTATCTGCCGGTCCATCGGCAGCAGCTAAGGCGCGTCGTGAAAATGAAAATGTAGAAATATTAATGTTCGAGAAATCGAGTTACATCAGTTACGCTACCTGTGGTATTCCTTATGCTTTATCAGGTGTGATAACCAATCGTAAAAAACTATTGGTGGTTGAGGCTGAGCTTTTGCGTAAGCGTTTTAATGTGGATGTGCATTTAGATGAAGAGATTATTGAGATCCTTCCTCAAGAACATGAAATTGTGACACCCAAAGGGCGTTACAAATACGATAAGCTGGTTTATACTGCTGGTTCGCATACCTTTATTCCTCCTGTTAAAAACATAGAGTTAGCACAAAACTGGTCACCTTGCCGTTCGTTGGAAGATTACGATAAATTGATGAAGGAAGCGGTGGTTTCATCGGCCAAACACATTACCGTAATGGGTGCTGGACTAATTGGTGTTGAGGTAGTTGAAAATTTACGTCATTTGGGGAAGGAAGTGACCTTAATAGAAGGTAGTCCACAGGTATTACCCATGTGGGAATCTAAATTTAGCCATTTTGCTAAAACTACCCTACAACAACATGGTGTGCAGGTTATTACTTCTACCTTCGTAAAGGAATTTACGGTTGAGAATCAACGCATCACCGAAGTGAAAATATCAGAAACCGAATCGGTAAAAACTGATTTTGTAATTATGAGTGTAGGCATTCGTCCTAATACCGAGTTGTTGACCAGCAAAGGTGCTGAAGCCATTGGTAATGGAGCGGTTAAAGTGAACGAACGCATGGAAACATCACTGCCTGATATTTATGCAGCTGGTGACTGCGCTAGCATCAAAAACATTCAAACAGGCGAATATGATTACCTTCCATTAGGGACTCATTCAAATAAAGGCGGTAGAGCAGCTGGGCAAAATGCGGCAGGAGGTTTCGAAACATTTGAGGGTGGTTACAAAACTGCCATCATCAAGGTGTTTAATAACACCTTGGCTCGCACAGGAATGAATCCTCGTTACATGGATCTAAACAACATCAAATATGTCACAAATCTTATTCTAGCGGGTGCAACGCCAGGTTATTATCCCAATCAAAAAGAAATGATTGTGGAAACATATTATGATCCAACAGATGGCACCATTTTAGGTTGCGAATTATTTGGCGAACATGGCGTTGATAAACGTGTGGATGTGATGAGTACTGCTATCTATGCTAAACTGAAAATCACCGATTTGCCAAAACTAGATTTGGCTTACGCACCCCCTTTTTCACCTGCCAAAGATCCGGTGGTGGTAACTGGTTATGTGGCTTCTAATGCCTTAAATCATGATTATCATGAAATAAGTGCAGAGACGCTTAAGGGAGTGTTAGAAACAGTAGATGCATCCAAAATTAATTTGATTGATGTACGCACACCAGTAGAAATTAGCCGATTGGGAAAAATAGGCAACGCCGTTAATTTAGAGTTGGACACGCTGCGTCAACATCTTAACGACGTAGATGCCTCTAAACCTACCTACATCTATTGCGCCAAAGGGATGCGTGGTTATTTATCATCCTTAATATTAAAACAAAACGGCTTTAAAGAGGTGTATAATTTATCAGGTGGCTTTACCATTTGGGATGCCTTAGGATATCCATCTGAAAAATAAGTAAAGTCAGTTTAAAATATCATTCTGAATTAGTAAACACATATAGATACAAATAGCCTTTGATAAATCATCCTTAACATTTGGAGATGGTTTATTAAGGGCTATTTTTATTAAGTTTGCCGATTCAAATAAATGCACAATGACCGCAAAGAAAGCTAGTCCGATTAAGAAAAATATTAGTTCTAAAAAATCAAGTAAATCAAGCGATAGCTTAAAGAAACGCCTGTTAATATGGGCGATTAAACTTTTTGTGATTGGTTTAGCCACACTCGCTATTTTTGTGCTACTGGTTTATCTTGGACTTTTTGGTAGCATCCCTTCTGAAAAGGAACTTACCAAAATTAAACATCACAATGCCTCAGAGGTGTATTCGGCCGATGGCAAATTGATGGGGCGTTATTTTGTTGAACAACGCTTGTCCATCGAAAATAACGATATCTCCAAACACGTTAAAAATGCCTTAGTTGCCACCGAGGATAGTCGATTCTTTGAGCATAATGGACTTGATTTAATAAGTTTAGGTCGCGTTATATTTCGCACCATTTTATTGGGTGATCACTCTCAGGGTGGTGGCTCAACCATTAGTCAGCAATTAGCCAAAAACCTCTTTCCTCGTAAGGAATTGGGCATCTTCACCCTACCAGTGGGTAAGATAAAAGAGATTTTTGTGGCTGACCGCATGGAAGATAATTACTCCAAAGCTGAGATTTTAACCTTATACCTTAATACGGTTCCCTTTGGTGAAAATATTTATGGGATCGAAGTGGCAGCTCAGCGCTTTTTTGGTAAAAAATCGCGCGACTTAAACCCTGCTGAGGCAGCTACTCTGGTTGGAATGCTAGCGGCCAATACCGCGTTTAACCCACGTATCAACCCCGACCGCAGTAAAAACCGCCGTAACATCGTCTTGGGGAGGATGGGTAAGCAAGGTTTTTTAACGACTGCCGAAGTGGAGAAATGGAAAAAAAGCAGCGTTCAACTTAACTATCGCCGCATAGATCTAAATTCAGGCATTTCGCCTTATTTTAGAGAACGCATTAGAGTTCAAGTAACTCAAATTCTGGAAGATAAATATGGCGATCAGTATGATTTATATACCGATGGATTAAAAATAACGACCACCATTGATTCGCGTTTGCAGGATTATGCAGAGCAAGCCATGCGCCAGCATATGAGTGGTTTACAGCAAGAGTTTGACGACCATTGGAAAGGTCGTGAGCCGTGGGAGAAAAACCGTCAGGTCTACCTTGATGCCTTACGCCAATCTAGACGCTATAAAGGTCTTAAACAAAGTGGATTGGATGACAAGGCGGCTTTAAAGAAAATGGCTGATAAGGTGTCTATGTCTATCTTCACCTATGGAGGCGAAAAAATGGTTTCTATGAGTCCAATAGATTCGGTCAAGCATAGCTTACGCCTTCTGAATGCGGGTTTTGTAGCCATTAGTCCTCGCAACGGACGCATCATGGCTTGGGTGGGTGGCATCGATCATAAAACGTTTCAGTATGATCATGTTACTTCTAAAAGGATGGTAGGTTCTACTTTTAAACCTATTGTATATGCAGCTGCGCTTAAGGAAGGCATGTCGCCTTGTGAGTTTATTTCAAATGAACAAAAGGTTTACAATGATTATCAAGACTGGTCACCAGGCAATAGTAACGGAAAACACGATGGATATTACTCTGTTAAAGGCGGATTAGTCAATTCGGTTAATACAATTAGTGCCGAGGTTATTATGCGCACAGGCGTTGGTAATGTGATTGATCTTGCCGAAGATATGGGTATTAAAGGAGACATCCCCAAAGTACCATCCATTGCATTGGGTACTGCCGAATTATCACTTCTTGATATGGTGGGTGCCTATTGTACCTTTGCCAATTATGGACAACCCATTGAGCCTTACGGTTTAATGAAGATAGAAGATAGTAAAGGGAATGTGTTGTTTGAACAAAAAGAGTCGGTTAAAGAGGAAGCTATTTATGCCGAAGATGTGGCTTATTATATGGTAGAGATGATGCGTGGCGTGGTAGAACGAGGTACGGCTACTTCATTGCGTAGTGTGTATGGTGTAACAGCTCAGGTTGCTGGTAAAACGGGTACAACACAAGATAATTCGGATGGTTGGTTTATTGGTTACACACCAACCTTAGTAGCTGGAGCTTGGGTTGGAAATGATCAACCTTCGATTCATTTTCGTTCCACCGCATTGGGTAGTGGAGGGTATATGGCTCTGCCTATTTTTGCTCGTTTCATGAAAAAAGCCGAGGACAGTGGACGGTTCCCATCATACACCCATAGCACCTTTAAAATGATGCCTGATGACTTAGTTGCGGCATTTAATTGCCTTGACTATTCTGATGAACAGCCTGACGTCACATTTATGGAACGGGTTAGCGACTTCTTTGATGGGCCAGATACCACAAAAAGTAAGTCATCTGGCATTCCAAATTCAAAAGACGAT
>QKIO01000116.1 GCA_003251015.1 Bacteroidales bacterium | reverse complement strand
TAATATCCCTACCGTAGGTGCTTCGGGTGCTGTGTTTGGTATTTTATTGGGTTTTGGGATGTTATTTCCCAATACCGAGTTGATGTTACTGTTTCCACCTATTCCCATCAAAGCAAAATATTTTGTAGTGATGTATGGTGTGATGGAATTATTTATGGGCGTAGCCAATTTCTCTTACGATAATGTGGCTCACTGGGCTCACTTAGGAGGTATGGTTTTTGGATTTTTTATGATTCGGTATTGGAAACGAAAAGGCATTTGTTAAATAGGTAGCTTGCATTTACTTCACGTTAAAAGTTAAGAAATGAGTATTGTCGAAGAAATAAAAGAATCGTACCGTCAGGGAGGTGTATTAACCAAATTGATTTACATCAACATCGCTGTTTTTGTATCCATTCGTTTGTTGCAATTGATTTTAGGCCTTAGTACGGGTGAGTTAAATCAAGACTCTTTTGAGTTGCTAAATTGGTTGGCACTTCCTTCTTCACCCATGGGATTGGTTTTAAAACCATGGACGCTTTTTACTTACATGTTTTTGCATTACGATTTTCTTCATGTGCTTTTTAACTTGTTGTATCTCTATTGGTTTGGGAAATTATTTCTTGAGTTTCTTAATCCTCGTCAGTTACTAGGTGTTTATATTTATGGAGGCCTCGCAGGTGGATTGTTATATGTGTTGGCTTATAACTATGTACCTCTTTTTTATCAAAACGTTCCTTCATCCATACTTATGGGGGCATCGGCCTCGGTGATGGCCATTTTAATGGCCGTAGCTCGTTATGCTCCAAACCATCAGGTTTATTTGATGTTTTTTGGTGCGGTACGTTTAAAATACATTGCTTTAATCGCTTTTACAATTGATATTATTAGCATCCCCACCATGAACAATACAGGAGGTCACTTGGCACATATAGGAGGTGCAGCATTTGGGTTGTTTTATGGAGGTTTGTTACTTAAGGGGGCTGATTTAACCAAGGGTTTTAGTCGCGTGTATAATGGTGTGTCAACTATGTTTACACGTAAAGCCACCATGAAAGTTACTCACAAACGCCCCTTAACTGACATGGAATATAACGCACAAAAGAAGAATCAACAGCGACAAGTAGATGACATACTTGACAAGATAAAATCGAACGGATACGAGAGCCTCAGCAAACACGAGAAGGAGATTCTTTTTGATGCCAGTAAGAAATAGTAACTATAGCCCACAAAAACACACTGTTTATTTTGAAAGATTTTTTTCGTTCCATAGTAACCATCATTAGTTTTATTGCTGCTGGAGCCTTATTACTCACGGTTGTTTCAGTCTATTTTAATCCCTATCGCGTTTGGATTTTGGCTATCATGGGTTTTGGGTTTCCATTTCTTTATGTCATCAATTTTTTACTGGCTTTAGTTTGGCTTTTTCGTAAACGTTGGCAGGTATTTATACCTGTGCTGGCATTGGTTTTCACATGGGGGCATTGGGATGATTCGTTTCAGATGATGAGTCGCACTGTAGATAGTCCTAAAGTGCTGGTTAACCCTGTGTCGGTGATGTCGTTTAACGTGCGTATGTTAGATGCTTATAATTGGACGGGGCGAAAGAATGTGCATGAGGAGATTTTTCAACTCATCAAAAAAGAGAAACCCGATGTGGTGTGTTTGCAGGAATTCTATACCTCTATGACGAGTAAGGTCTTTAACGAAAATATTATTTTAGCTCGTTTTAGTCAGTATCCTTATCGCCATGTAGAATACCGAAAAGGCAAACGCAGCAAACGTAATTTTGGTTTAGTTACGTTTAGTAAATATCCCATTGTGGCGCGCAACTGTTTAAAATTCGACCACACCAATAACTTTAGTATTCAAACCGATATCGTGGTTAACAAAACTAGAGTGCGTGTGTTTAATAACCATCTCGAATCCATAGGGTTTGGTAAAGAGCATATGAATTTTATAGATAGCTTAAATTATAAAAACGAAAGCGAACGCTGGACAGGCATTGGACAAATATCGTCTAAAATAAAAGATGCCTTTAAACAACGTGCTTATCAAGCCGAACGCATTGGTAGCCACATAAAAAATTCGCCTTATCCAACCATTGTTTGTGGCGATTTTAACGATACGCCGGTTTCTTATGTGTACCGTAAGATGCGTGGCGAGCTAAACGACGCTTTTGTGGAGTCGGGAAGTGGTTTTGGAGGCACCTACAATGGTCGCTTGCCATCATTACGTATTGATTATATTTTTCATGATAAACGATTTAAATCCTATAATTTCCAACGTTATAAAGTGGATTTATCGGATCATTTCCCCATAGTGACCTTACTGGACTTAACACCTCAAAAATTGTAGTTTATAATTAGCCAAAACAAAACCGGATATGAAACAGTACTTAGACCTTTTACAAACAGTTATAGATAACGGGGTTAAAAAAGAAGATAGAACAGGAACTGGCACTATTAGTGTGTTTGGGCACCAAATGCGCTTCGACTTAAGCCAGGGCTTTCCGATGTTAACCACCAAAAAACTACATCTAAAATCCATCGTTCATGAGTTGTTGTGGTTTTTGAAAGGCAGCACCAACGTGCAATATCTACAAGAAAATGGGGTACGTATTTGGAACGAGTGGGCTAAAGAAGATGGTGAGTTAGGCCCAATTTATGGCTACCAATGGCGCTCGTGGCCTGATTATAAAGGCGGACATATCGACCAGATACAACAGGTGATTGAGAGCATCAAAACAAACCCCAACTCACGCCGCCACCTTGTGAGCGCTTGGAATGTTGGGTCTATTGACGACATGCAACTGCCACCCTGCCATATCTTATTTCAGTTTTATGTGGCCAATGGTAAACTGAGTTGCCAATTATATCAACGCAGTGCCGACATATTTTTAGGGGTGCCTTTCAATATTGCCTCATACGCCTTGCTAACCCTCATGGTAGCACAGGTTTGTGGACTTGAAGCCGGTGATTTTGTGCACACTTTGGGTGATGCACACATTTACCTTAACCACCTTGAACAAGTTAATTTGCAATTAACGCGTGAGCCCATGCCGTTGCCTACGTTGACCATTAATCCCAATCGTCTTGATATCAACGATTTTGTGTTTGATGATTTTTGGCTTACTAACTATCAATCTCATCCTCATATAAAGGGTGATATATCTATCTAAATAGCCAACACCCATGAAAATAGCAATCATTGTTGCCATTGATTCCGCCAATGGAATAGGTAAAAACAACGACCAACTGGCTTATATTTCGTCTGATTTAAAACGATTTAAAAACCTGACTACTGGGCATACTATCATTATGGGTCGCAAAACATTTGAAGCATTACCCAAAGGAGCCTTGCCCAATCGACGTAATGTGGTTATTTCGCGTCAAGCAAATTACATCGCTGCTGGGGCTGAGGTAGTGAGTTCTGTAGAGCAGGCCTTACGTTTGTGTGCCAATGACGATCGTGTATTTGTGATTGGCGGTGGCGAGATTTATCGGTTGATGTTACCCCAAGCTGATGAGTTATATATAACCCGTATCTTACATTCGTTTGAAGGCGTTGATACTTTTTTCCCTGCCATCGAACCACAATTCTGGCGTAACATTAATGAGGAAGGTCCCTTTGAGGATGAAAAAACACAGTTGTCTTATATCTATTCTGATTTAGTTAGAAAGTAGGGTTTTTTATACATCATTTTAATGGTTAATAATTCGCTTATAGATAATTACTTATGTCAAAACCACTATTTGTCGATATTATTTTACCGGTGCCTTTGCCCCGTTTATTCACCTACTCAGTACCATTCGATTTAGCTGAACAGGTGGCTGTGGGTAAACGTGTGGTGGTTCCCTTTGGTCAAAAAAAGATGTATTCTGGTTTAATCAAAACCACGCATCACAACGCACCCCTTGAATACGAAACTAAACCCATTAGTTCGGTTTTAGACGATGAACCAGTGGTTAATCTCAAACAAATAAAGTTTTGGGAATGGTTGGCCGACTATTATCAATGCACTTTGGGTGAGGTGTATAAGGCAGCACTGCCATCGGGGTTAAAGATGGAAAGTGAGACTCGTATTATCTACAATGCCGATTTTGAGGCAGAAGAAAGTTTAACGCCTAACGAAACAAAAGTGCTGGATGTGGTTACCTCCAAAAAGGTATGTACCATCTCGGAGATCAATCAACTTTCGGGTATCAAAAATGCCTTACCCATTGTCAAACGTTTACTTGATTATAACGCTCTTTTTGTTAACGAACACCTCAAAGAAAGTTATAAACCTAAGGTGGAAAAGATGGTGAGCCTACATGCTGAGTGCTCAACCGAAACCATGGTACAGAAGGCTTTTGGCCTAACCGAAAGAGCTCCCAAGCAGCAAGAGTTACTCATGACATTTATTACCCAAGCGGGGGGGTTAAAAAAAGCATTAGCTAATCAGCAGGTTGGCAGAGCTGAGTTATTAGAACGTGCAGATGTTGGTGCTTCGGTACTCAAGGAGTTAATAAACAAAAATATATTAAGTATCACCGAACAGGCTGTTGATCGCTTAGATTTGAGTGAGAAAGAAGTAGCTGTGGCTCATCCATTATCTGCGATTCAACAAACAGCTTTTAACCAAATTAAAGAAGGGTTTGCCCAAAAGGATGTCACTCTATTGCATGGTGTTACGTCGGGCGGTAAAA
>QKIO01000380.1 GCA_003251015.1 Bacteroidales bacterium | reverse complement strand
CCAGCCGTAATTTTGATGGTATTTTGTTGGGTGTTGAGTTTTACGTTTTTAAACTCTATAATTTTAATGTCAGAAGTCAGTTTTTGGGTGCTTATCTTTTTGCCATTAACCCAAAGGGTAACTGCTGCCAGATTAGTATATACCTTAACTGTTGTTAATGGTGATGAACGCTCAGCATGACGACGTTCTGTAATGTACAACACCGGTTCGGTGCTCCAATTGGCTTTATAAAAGTAAAACACATCTTTTTTCAGTTCTCGGTCATAACTTATCAATCCCTTATGATTTAAGTTAGAGATCCCACCACGATTCCATCCACCCACCGAAAAATTAAACATATTCCACACAAATGAGCTCCATACGTAAGGTCTATCCTTAATGATTTTCCAACTCACTTCGTGACAAAGCGTTAAGTCCTGTTCTGGAAAAAACTGACCAAATGGTTTATCCAACAAACTAATATCTTGATGATTAACATTACCTCCAGCTCCATACTCACTGATGCCGATAGCTATAGTTGGGTGTTTCTGATGACCTTGGTCAAGCCATGTGGCCAAATCGCCATACTGTCCATAGTACCAGCCAAAATATTTGTTCCAAGCTTGTAGATCCGTAATGTTTTCCATGTTACCCACCACCTCACGGTCGCTGGCCGAAGTGGTTAAACGCTGTGGATCTAACTGATGCGCCAAGGCATTTAATTCCTTAGTGAGGCCTACACAAGGCTCATTATCATTATCGTAAGCACGCACTTCATTCCACAAACCCCAAAGCACAATACTGGGGTGATTATAATTTTGGATGATAAGCTCGGTTAACTGCTGTTTAGCATTGGCCCCTTCACGCCCACTGTAATCATGTACAAAAGGTATTTCAGCCCATACGCAAATACCCATTTCATCAGCCAACTGATAGGTAATATCCGAATGCTGATAATGTGATAAACGCAAAGCAGTAGACCCCATTTCATTCACTAAAGCCATATCCTGTTTGTGTTGTTCATTGGTGAGTGCAGGTCCCGTATTTTGCCATTCTTGATGCATGGCTGCCCCATACAAACGATAAGGTGAATTATTTAAGTACGACCCTGTTGCAGCATCAACCCTAAACGTTCGAATACCAAACGACTGACTAACCTCATCGTTATAAGTACCATTACTAATAGCAACCACCACCCGGTATAGATGAGGGTTATTACGTCCGTTCCACAATACCGGTTTTTGCAGTTTGATAAGTGTTGTGAGCACAGAATCGCCCTTTAACTGATTCACCTGCATGGTTTGTTGAGCAACTAAAGTGTTTTTATCATCAAAAACCTTATAATCCAATTTACATTCGGATGTAGGCAAGGTTGTTGTTACATGCGTACGCACTTCCAAAAGAGCCGCTTGAGCACTAATATCTTTAGGCTCCACAAACACACCCGACGAGGCATAATAGGTGGATGAGATAGCTAATGGTGGTGTAGAAAACAATTGAACGGGACGATATATCCCTCCATAAAGATTAAATAACTTATCATTTACAGGGATAATTTTAAAATCAGCCTCGTTACTAACCTTTAGAGCTACAAGGTTAGTTTGCCCCACTGTAACAAAGCGACTAATATCCCAACAAAAGGCCGAATACCCACCAGCGTGATTACCCACAAACTGCCCATTTATATACACTTGCGCTTGTTGTCCCACCGCTTCGAAGCGAATGAAAATACGTTGATTAGCCATTGTTACAGGCAGGTCAACACGTGTTCTATACCAAGCTTCACCACGATAATAACCTAGTCCATTGATGGCATCCATAGAATAGGTATGAGGCACCGTTACAGGTTCCCACGCCGAAGCGTCAAACGAAGGTTTTTGAGCATTGTGAAGAATACCCTTGTGAAAAACCCAATTGGTGAGGTTGATGTGTTCTCGTGCAGCCACAAATGGAGCTTGAGCATAACTTAGAGTAGAGCCAATAAGCCAAAGGCACATGCCGATAAGACTTAGTTTATAACGTTTTATATTCATACTATTCTAATATATAAATTATTGTTTTTATAATCATCCCAAATAACAAATTAATGGAAGTCCACAAGTTCTAATTGCGAGCAAGGGTTAACCCATTAAAAATTGTCTCAACCCTAATCGAATAAAAACGACCTCAAAGAATATAAGAACTTAAATACATAGGTTCTATTACTTCATCTTTTCCAAAAAGGCGATGTTATCGTTATGGATACGTTCCTTTTGTTTAGGTGTTAAGCGTTGCTGAAAATAGACACTGTTAGGCAACAACACATTAGACTGCTTAAGACTAGGGTCGTTGGTGCTCAAACTCAAGTCGCAATCGAAACGCGCCAGTGTGCTACACATCTTGCTCCAATCGCCACCTGCATTAATAAAATGCGACAAACCCCAGGTGATGCCATCGGCCTGTGGGTTATCGGTAAAAGCATCGGGAGAGAAAACACCAGCTGCAGTTGGTAACAACTGTCCCACCGAAGCCACTTCAAAATTAACCCAGTCCTTGGCATATTGAATCGTATAATGCTCAATACCGTCCGTATTTACAATAGCTGCCACCCCTTCCCGAAACGGAAAAAGAATCGTCTCATGCCCAGAATTCATCACAGGGTTAAGCGGGTGTTTCACAAAAGGCCCTTCGGGACTGTCTGCCACAGCCAAACCCCATGCATCCCAAAATTTGCGATTCGCATCTCGTTTATCAATACCCGACTTATAATACAAATAAATTTTGCCATTATGCACCAAAGGATTAGGATCGTGAATCACCCGATAGTCCCACTCATCTTCGGCACCAAAGGGGATGACCACATTGTCGAGAGCGGTCCAAGGCCCATTAGGAGAATCAGACCATGACATGGCCACCGGACAGATATCGTACGCATCACGTTTAGCATCATACTTACCACTAGGCGCATCAAAAGCTTGATAATAAAGGTAAAATTTACCTTTAAACTTTAAGATATCAGCCGTTGCCACCGAGCGCCATCCCGGTTTCGGTTTTGGTGGCCGAGGCACTGCTACACCTTGTTCATCCCAGGTAAATCCATCGGTACTGGTGGCGTACCAAATCTCTGCCAAATCCCAATCGGCAGAAGGAATGGTATCATTACTGCCCTCATAACCTTTGGGTTCGGTGGGTGTATTACGGTAAGTGTACCAAACGTAATACCTACCATTTTCAAAAATGATTTTAGAAGGGTCGCGACGGGAGATGGTTCCATCAAAGCCATGGTAATCAAAACCCTTCAACTCTGTATAGTTAAAGTTGGTGTACAACTCATTGTCGAGCATGCGTGGCGCTTCATAAATAGCCAAACTACGTTTCATGGCCGAGCTAAGCTCCCTATTGGGTTCTAGATTTTTGAGATACAACGGAAACGCCTTTTGTGATGATGGCTTAGGCGTGCAAGAAGCCAGTAAGACCAGTAAGAAAGCAAAATAACTATTTTTCATAACTCTATTTTTAGAAGTGAGATACAAGTAGCAAGATTAAAGTACCAAAATAAATATTCACAGAGGCACGGTGGCACCGAGGTGTTTTGATGCAGATATAATTGAAAGAGTAACCAAACATAACAAGATACAAGTAGCAAGACTAAAGAAGTAAGATACTAATAGATAGACACAAGGTTATAGTTCTAAGTCGTTGATGTTACGCTCTATGGCCATTCCCATACCAACCAGTTCAGCCAAGCCTTTTAAGCGTCCAATAAGTGGATAACCCGGATTTGCTTGGCGTTTGAAGTCATCCAATACCTTTAGCCCATGGTCGGGTCTAAAGGGCATTCTAAAATCGGCTCTTCCCTCTGTTTGTCGTTTCTTCTGTTCCAGAAGTAAGGCCTTCATCACCCCATACATGTCCACACTACCTTCGAGGTGACCGGCTTCGTAAAAGCATCGATTACCCAGACGTTGGGTAGAACGCAAATGGATAAAGTGAATGTGACTACCAATGGATTTAACGATGGCTTCGAAGTTAGTTTCGGACAACACGGATAACGATCCAGCACATAAGGTAACGCCATTATTGGTAGATGGATATTGTTGTGTGACCCACTCTAAATCAGACTGTGTACTCACAATGCGAGGCAAACCCAACACGGGAAAAGGAGGATCATCAGGATGGATGCACATCTTTATGCCATACTGATCGGCCACTGGCATGATATCGTTCAAAAAGGCGCTCAAATTTTTTCTTAACACAATGGAATCTATATTCTTATAAGCCTCTAAAAATGACAAAAACAACGTTTTGTAGTCTTTGGCCCCTGCCACCGAACCATTGATAAACCCCTGAGTTAACACAATAATATTGTAGGCTAAAGTCTCTTGTTCGTGAGCACTCATACTTAAAAAAAGTCTATGCGCTTGCGCTACCAATTCATCATTATAATCATTCTTCGCACCAGGTCTTTTAAGAATAAAAATATCAAAAGCCACAAAGGTAGGGTAGTCGAAGTACATCGATTCAGCCCCATTTGCTAGTTTATGGTTAATATCGGTTCGCACCCAGTCGAGTACGGGCATGAAATTATAGCATACTGTATCAATTCCACATAAACCAAGGTTTTGAAGAGATCGTTTATAATTATCTATGAGGCGTTGGCGGTCGGCATTAGCCGTTTTAATTCCTTCCGAAACAGGCAAGCTTTCTACCACACTCCAGCGCATGCCATG
>QKIO01000231.1 GCA_003251015.1 Bacteroidales bacterium | reverse complement strand
AAGATAAAGGGGATTTTAAAAACAAGTTATTGGGCATCAACAAAAAACCTCTGATTAACACAAGATCTAAACTACCTACAAGAGATGCCAGCGTGTTTTATAAGCACGGTTATTACTGGCCGAAATCTCTATTCGCACCCTCTATTCGCACCCAAGAATAATGTTTTAATTCGGTGGTGTGCGCCAAAAACTGCTCAAGACGAATATTTAACTGATGAGAGGTAGAAGGCGTGAGAATTAAAGGAAATAGGTTTTGACTATCACCACCTTTGATACGAAATTTGCGGGCTTTTTTAGTAAGTGAACCAAAAATGATGACGGGCTCGTAGAAGGTTAAACTATTACGGGTATGATTGTTAATAGAGAACTTTGCTAGGCGTCCTTTCGTGCCTTTTTGAGTGCTTATTTTGAGGCTTGGAATAACCATTGGCGGCATAAGCTTAAGCAACCATCCACGACGAGTGGCCACAAACACTAAAAGCACTAAACCAGTCATTATTAACAAGGTATTTAACTCACCCTTGGGTCTATCAACCTCATTTTGACTATATAATTCTTCAAAAGAGGCGGTGGCAGAGTCATCTCCATTATACAAAACCTCTTTAACAGCAGGATGTGATTTTTGCTCGGAACCAATTTGATTACACAATTGCAATCCAAAAACAAAAACCAAACCACTTAAAATCCACCACCTATGTTGTTTATAATAGGCCAATAATTGACTTAATGCGTTTTTCATAATTAATAAGTAGGGAATGGTTGCAAACCTTTGTAATTAATGTAATACTCTCCATTCTTAACAGGCTTAGACATTTCTTCGTCGTTAGACCCATCGGCATTGGCAATACCCACGCTGGCAAATAAACTAATGCCATCGTGTTTGGTTGAAACTTTGAGTACATCAGCTGCAATATGAGGAAATAGAATGCCCATTTCAGGAAAACGTTCGGTACGCACAACGATGAAAAATCTTTTGCCCTCTTTTAAGGCTAGAATCTGAGGATTAACATCTAACTCTTGGCGTACATTAAGCACTTCATAACCTTTATCAACCAGATCTTTATAAACCACTTTAATACCTAAGAAATGTAATTCTTCGTCCGACAATTCCTTCATGTTCGTTATATATTAAATAATAGGGTGTAAAATTGGCATAAAAAAACCAATAGTAAAGTACTACAAACGAAAAAAGGCCTGTTTGTGATTTACAAACAGGCCTATTAAATCTATTATTGAGCTTAGTCTTTAAACTTAGCTGACAAAAACTGACGGTTTAAACGTGCGATGTTAGCGATAGAAACCCCTTTAGGACATTCTACTTCACAAGCACCAGTATTGGTACAAGAACCAAAACCTAACTCATCCATTTTAGCAACCATGTTTTTAGCACGAGAAGCAGCCTCTACTTTACCTTGAGGTAAAAGAGCCAACTGACTTACTTTAGCTGATACAAATAACATGGCAGAACCATTTTTACAAGCAGCAACACAAGCGCCACAACCGATACATGAAGCTGCATCCATTGCCTCGTCAGCATCAGGCTTACCAATAGGCATTGCATTAGCATCAGGCACACCGCCAGTACCCACAGACACATAACCACCAGAAGCGATGATCGTATCAAATGCATTACGGTTTACAATCAAATCTTTGATTACTGGAAAACCAGCTGAACGCCAAGGCTCAATGTAAACAGTATCACCATCATTAAACTTACGCATGTGCAACTGACAAGTTGTAACATCATCGTCTGGTCCATGTGGACGACCATTGATATACAACGAACACATACCACAAATACCTTCACGACAGTCGTGGTCAAAAGCAACAGGCTCTTCACCTTTGTTGATTAACTGCTCGTTAAGAATATCCATCATCTCTAAGAAAGAGCTATCTACCGAAATACCATCCACTTGATAAGTCTCTAGTTTTCCTTTAGCTTTTGCATCAGCTTGACGCCAAACTTTAAGTGTGAGATTTATATTTTTTTCCATGATTAAATTCTTCTTTAATTGTAAGCTAACTGACTATTTGTAGTTACGCTGAATAAGCTTAACATTCTCGAATACAAGGTCTTCTTTGTGTAAAACAGGTGCTTTATCATCACCTTGATATTCCCAACAAGACACGTAAGCAAATTTGTCATCTTGACGTAATGCTTCTCCCTCTTCAGTTTGGTATTCTTCACGGAAGTGACCACCACAGGATTCTTCACGACTAAGGGCATCACGCGCCATTAAGTCACCCATATCGATAAAGTCAACTAAACGAGCAGCCTTTTCCAATTCGATGTTCATGCCATCATTAGTACCTGGAACACGAACATTAGCCCAAAACTCCTTCTTGATAGCTGCAATTTTTTCAATAGCTTCTTCAAGACCTTTTTTATTACGAGCCATTCCTACAAAGTCCCACATTACTAAACCAAGTTCTTTATGGAAACTATCCACCGAACGTTGACCTTTAACAGCAAGTAACTTTTCAAATTTAGCAGCAATTGTTTTTTCAGCTTCAACAAATTCTTTTTCGTTACCAGTCATGCGAGGGGTAGCGATTTCATCAGCCAAATAGTTTTGGATGGTATAAGGTAATACGAAATACCCATCAGCTAAACCTTGCATCAAAGCAGAAGCCCCTAAACGGTTAGCACCATGGTCAGAGAAGTTAGCTTCACCTAAGCAGAACAAACCAGGAACGGTTGTTTGCAAATCATAATTAACCCATACGCCACCCATTGTATAGTGAATCGCAGGATAAATCATCATAGGCTCTTTGTATGGATTGTCATCAACAATCTTTTCATACATCTGGAATAAGTTACCATAACGTTCACGAATGGTATCTTCACCTAACCGATTAATAGAGGATTGGAAATCTAAGTAAACAGCTAAACCAGTAGCACCTACACCAAACCCCGCATCACAACGTTCTTTAGCAGCACGAGAGGCAACATCGCGAGGCACTAAGTTACCAAACGCAGGATATCTTCTTTCTAAGTAATAATCGCGTTCGTCTTCCGAAAGGTCTGCACCTTTTTTCTTACCATTACGAATAGCCTCAGCATCTTCTTTTTTCTTTGGTACCCAAATACGTCCATCGTTACGTAAGGACTCAGACATAAGGGTTAATTTACTCTGAAACTCGCCGTGAACAGGAATACAAGTTGGGTGAATTTGAGCATAACAAGGGTTTGCGAAAGCAGCACCTTTTTGGAATGCTTTAATAGCAGCCGATACGTTAGAACCCATGGCATTGGTAGAAAGGAAGAATGTGTTTCCGTATCCACCAGTAGCTAAAACCACAGCGTGTCCAAAATGACGTTCTGTTTTACCAGTTACTAAGTCACGAGTAATGATACCGCGAGCTTTACCATCAACCAAAACTATTTCAACCAGCTCAGTGCGTGTATATAATTTCACAGAACCTTCGTTTACTTGACGCATTAAGGCTTGATAAGCACCTAACAATAGTTGCTGACCAGTTTGACCTTTGGCGTAGAAAGTACGGCTAACCTGAGCACCCCCAAAAGAGCGATTATCAAGAGAACCGCCATATTCGCGAGCAAAAGGTACACCTTGCGCTACACATTGGTCGATGATGCTATTACTTACTTCAGCTAAACGATAAACGTTTGCTTCACGAGCACGGTAATCGCCACCTTTAATGGTATCGTAAAATAAACGATGAACAGAGTCCCCATCATTTGGGTAATTCTTAGCCGCATTAATACCACCTTGAGCGGCAATAGAGTGAGCGCGACGAGGAGAATCCTGAATACAGAAATTCTTCACATTAAAACCCAATTCACCAAGAGAAGCAGCCGCCGAAGCGCCAGCTAAACCAGTACCTACAACAATAATATCTAATTTACGTTTGTTGGCAGGATTAACCAGTTTTTGGTTATTTTTATAGTTAGACCACTTTTGAGCCAATGGACCCTGTGGTATCTTAGCATCTAAATTCATATTCTACTAATTTTTAGGCGTTACGATTGAAACAATAAAAACTGCAACAAAGCAATTAAAGAAAAAGCTATCCCTACAACCCACGCAAAACAAACACCAATGTGGTACCAACGCTTGCGCCAAATGTTGTTACTAAAACCTACCGTTTGAAAAGCAGACCAGAAGCCATGAGTTAAGTGCAAGGCTAAACCTAAGGAACCAACGATGTAAAGAATTACACGAGGTAGGCTAGCAAAAGCAGCATTCACCAATGCATAGGTGTTATGCATCTCTTCACCATCAATTACGATAGACTCCGCGCCGTGCGTAATTTGAAGGGGCACCCAGTAGTCCATTAAATGAACTGCAAGAAAAGCTGCCATTGTAAGGCCTAAAACATACATGTTTTTAGATGCCCACAACACTTCTTTTGTTTTGTTACCAGAAGCATAAGCGCTGTTTCCACGAGCCTTGTTGTTTTGCATGGTTAAGATGGTAGCATAAATAATATGCACCAAGAAACCAGCTGCTAAAACAGGCTGCAAGCCGAATTTAATAATAGGCTTTGCCATAAAATTGGCAGCCAAGTTAAATGCTTCACCACCGTCAGGCAAAAGAAGCAACAAATTGATGGAAAGGTGGATCAAAATGAACGACACCAAAAAAAGTCCTGAAATGCTCATCAGAAACTTCTTTCCAATTGAGGAACTGAAAAAAGTACCCATACGAAACCTTTTAAATTTATTGTTGTGTTAAAATTAGAAACTGATTTTTTTGAGTTACAAATGTAGGATGAATGGGCTTTTAACAAAGTAAATATAAAGAAAAAATTCTCTATTTATACCGATTCTAATTAAGCATTACTTAATGTTTAAAAAAGAAGCCCAAAGACCCCACAAAA
>QKIO01000256.1 GCA_003251015.1 Bacteroidales bacterium | reverse complement strand
GCTGACAAAGGCGCGGTAAGACTTATTGACTAGTATTATTTGTAATAGCATGGAAACAACAATCAAAGAAGACAAAGAGATGGAGATCAAACAGGGAAATAAAAGGCGAATGACTGGCTCAGAAGCTGTAATGCAATCATTGTTACACGAAGGCGTCAATCTCATTTTTGGATACCCTGGTGGAGCTATCATGCCAATATACGATGCTTTGTATGACTATCAAGATCGCTTACATCATGTTTTGGTACGCCACGAACAAGGGGCTTTGCATGCTGCTCAAGGTTATGCTAGAGTTACTGGCGGTGTAGGTGTTTGCTTTGTGACTTCGGGGCCAGGTGCTACAAATGCCATTACAGGTATAGCTGATGCGCAGATTGATTCAACGCCTTTAGTAATTATTAGTGGACAAGTAGCGTCTTCTTTATTAGGTACCGATGCGTTTCAAGAAACGGATGTGGTTGGTATTAGCCAGCCAATTACTAAATGGAATTATCAGGTTAAGCGTGCCGAAGAGATCCCTGAAGCAATTGCTAAAGCTTTTTATATTGCTCGTTCTGGACGTCCAGGCCCTGTTTTGATTGACATTACTAAAGACGCTCAGTTTGCTGAGTTCGATTTTGAATATAAGCCAGTTACTCATGTACGTAGTTATGTGCCAGTTACCGCTACAAAACTAGATAAGATTAATGAAGCTGCGTCATTAATTAACTTAGCCAAAAAACCATTGGCTTTGGTGGGGCAAGGAGTTGTATTAGCTGGCGCAGAGAAGGAATTGCTTAATTTTTTAGAAAAAACTGGTATTCCTGCTGCCTGGACTCTATTGGGCTTGTCAGCCTTGCCTTCAGCTCACGAACTCAATGTAGGTATGCTGGGGATGCATGGCAATTATGGGCCAAATTTGAAAACCAATGATGCTGATTTAATTATTGCTATTGGTATGCGTTTTGATGATCGCGTGACAGGTAATGTGCAGAAATACGCCATCAATGCCAAGGTTATACACTTAGAAATTGATCCCGCAGAAATTAATAAAATTATTTTTGCTGATGTGCCAGTATTGGGTAATGTGAAAGAATCGTTGCCAATGTTAACCTCAAAAGTAGTTGCCAACTCTCATTCTGCATGGCTGCAGGAGTTTAGAGCATGTGATAAAATTGAGGATCAAAAAATCATAGCAAAAGAACTATATCCTTCAAAAGAGGGTATGACCATGGGTGAAGTGGTACGCCGAGTATCATCCGTTTTTAGTGATGATGCCATTATGGTTACCGACGTAGGTCAGCATCAAATGATGGCTTCTCGTTATTTTAAATTTAAGCAATCTAGAAGTGTAGTTACTTCAGGTGGTTTAGGAACCATGGGATTTGGTTTACCAGCTGCACTTGGTGCTCAATTGGGAAGACCTGATCGTCCCGTTTGTTTATTTGTTGGTGATGGTGGTTTTCAGATGACCATTCAAGAGTTAGGAACTATTTGGCAGAGCAAAGCTCCTGTGAAGATTATCCTTCTTAACAATAATTTCTTGGGCATGGTACGCCAATGGCAAGAATTGTTTTTTGATAAACGTTATGCATCAACCGAATTGATAAATCCTAATTTTCAGATGATTACCAAGGGTTTTGGTATTGATTGTGAAAAAGTAGAGAAACGTGAAGACTTGGATGCAGCGGTAAAACGGATGGCTGATTTTGATGGACCTTATTTATTGGAAGTTGTCGTAGAAAAAGAAGGCAATGTGTTTCCAATGGTTCCTAATGGCGCTGCAGTTTCAGAAGTTCGACTGGAGTAATAAAGCATCTTGTTTAGCAATAAGGCTACTTTGAAAAGGACATAAAACGTAAAACAATGAAACAAGAATTCACACTTTCGATATATTCTGAGAATCATGTAGGACTTCTCAACCAGATAACAACGGTATTTACACGCCGACATATCAATATAGAGAGTTTAACAACTTCTGAAAGTGCCATTTCAGGCATACATAAGTTTACCGTGGTGGTTTATACCACACGCGAACAAGTTGATAAGTTAGCTCTTCAAATAGAGAAAAAAGTAGACGTTATAAAGGCATTTGTTTTTACCGAAGATGAAATTATTCATCAAGAAACTGCACTATATAAGGTGCCGACAGAAGCCCTGTTGAGTGGAAATCAAATAGAACGTTTGGTTCGTCAATATGGTGCTCGAATACTGGAAGTTACGCAAGAATATACCGTGATTGAGAAAACAGGACACAAACATGAGACCCAAGAGCTTTTTGAGAAGCTGGATCATTATGGTGTTTCTCAATTTGTACGATCTGGACGTATTGCTGTTACCAAACTCAATCAGGAGCTTTTGAGTAACTACTTAAAGAAAATGGAGAAAGAAAATACATTATTAGACTAATTATTATTTATTTAGAATAATTTTGAGGCATTGTTTTTTTATTAACAATACAGAAAAACAGATCAAAATATAAAAAAGAGATAGGATGGATAACAGAGTTTATATTTTCGATACAACCTTGCGTGACGGCGAACAAGTCCCAGGTTGCCAGTTAAACACCATAGAAAAAATCGAAGTCGCTCGTCAATTAGAGAAATTGGGAGTGGATGTGATAGAAGCAGGTTTTCCTATTTCTAGTCCAGGAGATTTTAACTCGGTAGTAGAAATTTCAAAAGCGGTTGATCGCCCTATTATTTGTGCGCTAACTAGAGCTGTTAAAAAAGATATTGAAGTGGCTGCTGAAGCCTTAAAATTTGCTAAACGCGGACGTATTCATACCGGAATTGGTACTTCAGAATACCATATCTACTCTAAATTAAATTCAAATCCCGATGCAATTATTGAACGCGCCGTTGAGGCCGTTAAGTATGCTCGTCGTTTTGTTGATGATGTAGAGTTTTATGCCGAGGATGCAGGTCGTTCTGATAATGAATACTTAGCTCGTGTAGTAGAAGCCGTTATTAAAGCTGGAGCTACCGTTATCAATATACCTGATACTACAGGGTATTGTTTGCCTTCAGAATATGGTGAAAAAATAGCTTACCTAATCAATAATGTGTCAAATATGGATAAGGCAATTTTGTCTACACATTGTCACAACGATTTAGGAATGGCTACTGCCAATACTTTGGCAGGTGTGACAAATGGAGCGCGTCAGGTTGAAGTAACCATCAATGGGTTAGGTGAGCGCGCTGGTAATACCGCGTTAGAAGAAGTGGTGATGGCCATGCGTTGTCATAAAAATTTAGATTTTATTACTCAGATAGATACCAAAGAAATCATTAAAACCAGTAAGTTGGTTTCTACTTTGATGCGTATGCCTGTGCAGGCAAACAAAGCGATTGTGGGTAGAAATGCATTCTCTCATTCATCGGGTATACATCAAGATGGTGTTTTGAAGAATAGAGAGACTTATGAGATTATTGATCCAGCTGATGTTGGTGTGAAAGAGTCGAGCATTGTGTTGACCGCTCGTAGCGGACGCGCTGCGTTAAAACATCGTTTGCAAATTTTAGGTTACGAAATAGAAGGCAAAGAGCTTGATGATATTTACGAACAGTTTTTGGTTTTAGCAGACAGTAAAAAAGATGTTGCAGATGAAGATTTGGAAGCTTTAGCCGGTTCAGAACATGCCAAACAAGAACGTAACATTAAGCTTGAGAGATTGCAGGTTATTAGTGGTTTATCAACCATCCCAACGGCTACTGTATCTATTAATTTTAATGGTGATGTGTTTACAGAGACAGCTTCTGGTAATGGACCTGTAGATGCTGCTTATACGGCCATCAAGAGTTTGGTGAAACGCAAAGTGCATTTAGAGGAATATCTTGTGCAAGCCATCACACGTGGTAGCGATGATTTAGGAAAAGTACATGTTCAGGTAGAGCATAAAGGGAAAACATTTTATGGATATGCAGCTAATACCGATATTGTAACTGCATCAGCAGAAGCTTTTTTGGATGCGATCTCTAAAATAGGATAATTAGAAGTTAAACATTTAAAGACTATATAAATTGGCAGGAAAAACATTATTTGATAAGGTTTGGGACAGTCACGTTGTGGACACCATCGAAGGTGGGCCAAGTGTACTGTACATCGATCGTCATTTCGTACATGAAGTGACCAGCCCTCAGGCATTTGCTGGTGTTAAGGCACGTGGAGTTGGCGTATTTCGTCCAGCTCAGGTATTAGCAACTCCTGATCATAACATTCCAACAATAAACCAAAGTCAACCTATTGCAGATAAACTTTCTGCTTTTCAGGTTGAGACTTTGACTAAAAACTGTGAAGAAAACAACGTTACACTTTATGGTTTAGGTCATGAGTATAATGGTATTGTTCATGTTGTAGGACCAGAGCAGGGTATTACTCAGCCTGGTATGACCATGGTATGTGGCGATAGCCATACGAGTACTCATGGCGCTTTTGGTTCAATTGCTTTTGGTATTGGCACCAGTGAGGTTGAGATGGCTTTAGCTACTCAGTGTATCATGCAGCCTAAGGCTAAGAGTATGCGTATTAGCATCGAGGGCAAGTTAGGTGCTGGCGTTAGCGCTAAAGACATTGTGCTTTACGTTATTTCTAAACTAACAACGTCTGGAGGCACTGGCTATTTTGTTGAATTTGCTGGTTCGGCTATTCGTGCTTTGTCTATGGAAGGTCGTATGACTGTTTGTAACATGAGTATCGAAATGGGTGCTCGTGGCGGTATGATTGCGCCTGACGAAACAACTTTT
>QKIO01000250.1 GCA_003251015.1 Bacteroidales bacterium | reverse complement strand
TTATTGGCTGAGCCACCGCAGCGACACAATGCTGGATTTTCAAAACTTTTTATCTCTCCAGTAACTAAACTTATCTCCACAGTGCCTTTAAATAATAAAGGGCCATTGGCTACTACTTTTACGTGGATTTCTTGGTCGTTAGTATTCATAGTTGTATTTTTTAGTTCGTACGTTAGTGCACCGCTAGTGCATTTATTTACTTGGTTTATTATTACATCTGTCGGAATTCCATCCGTCACAATCCACGGCTTACGATTTATATCAAATACCTTTGGTAAGCCAGATACACATACAAATGTATGCGTGCATTTGTGAGGTTGCCAAATGATGGATATTTCATCATTGGAATATCTAATTTTTCGTGGAAGTTTCATAGTCGTTCATTTGGGATAATTAAGTTAGGTGTTATAGAGTAAAATGTCAAGCTTGGCCTTAAATGTATAGCATATAAACAGGCATCAATTGATATATTGATTATTGCAAGCCATGTATTACTTGAATTTAGGACATCAAAGAATTAGGTCTTAAAAAAGTGAAAGCATCTTGTTATAAAGAGCAAAAGCGAGATTTATTTAATGCCAAAGAAGATGAGAATGGTTTTTTCTATGAATATGCTGGTACAGAAGGGAAAAAACAATCCAAATTCAAACAAGATTGTTTTAATTAAATGGCAATGGAGATTTTTGTAGTTTAAAAAGTATTGAACTATTAAAGCATTCTGTCATGGTTGTTACTAACTCACCTTTTTCATTATTCAGAAAACATATCGCTCAATTAGTCAAATACAAAAGAATTATGTTACCACTCCCCTCCACTTAACCAAACAAATGACGAGTATATTACCCCTTCGTGATTAAATTGCGTGGTGTGAGGTTTGTTAAAATGAAGTGCTTCACCCTTTATATCCGTAGCTACAAGACCTAACTCATTGAAAATACAGGCTGTAGCGGCAAAATCCCAACTGTTGCCACCACCACGCTGTGGCTTTGGTAGTTTTATGTAACAAGCAGGCGATGTTTCAATCACCCAAATGGCATTCATCACCGCACCCCCATGTGTGATACTATTCATGCCACTTAACCCTTGTACTTCGGCATGATTTTGAATTTTCTGCATCACAGCAGTATAATTAGGATGGTTTACAAAGGAGCGGTCGCTTATCAAGGTCAGAGGTGAGCTGGATGGAATGGTGTTTAGTAACCAAGGTTTCATATTTTTATAAGCACCTCCACCCTTAATTGCATGATATAAATCGCCAGTTTCTGGATTACACACCACACCAATAAGTGCCTGACCAGCCTTGTTCACCAAGGCAATGGACACAGCATAACCATCCGTACCTTCGGTAAATGGGAGTGTTCCGTCTAAGGGGTCGATGCACCAAAAGTAGTCTTTATGAAGTCGGCTGTGGTCATCCTTCAATTCTTCGGTGAGTAAACCAAGCTGGAAATTTTTGAAGCTAGGCTTTAATAGGTCAAGTATAATGGCTTGACTTTCCACATCTACCTCACTCACTACCTGAGCTGCCAAACTGGTTTGATTGGCCTTAAGTTCTACGGTTAACGTTGTGTTTTTCCGCGCCTTTATATGCCTGCCAGCGGTTGTGGCTGCATCCATAGCGAGGTGGCACAGTTGGTGTAAGTGGTCTTTACTTAACATAGTAATGGTATCAAGTCGGTAACTAAATAACGTTTTGAGGCTATAAACAGCCATCAAAATTAAGAAAATAGGCTAAAAAACAGGGCGGAGATGCTTTTTTAGTGGTAAATCACGCGTCCGCCTTCGTTTATTGATCATCCGCCTTCGTTTATTGATTGTCCGCTCACGTTTGGCACACATCCGCTCACGACCATGGTATTCAGCCTAGTATTATAGGTAATCAGCTCTGGCAGGAAGTTAATCCGCTCTGTTAGGAAGGTAATCCGCTTACTTCTGTTACTTGTCAGCTCTGCTCTGATGCTAATGCGCTCACTTTTGCGATGATCCGCTCACTTTTGTTGATGTTACGCCGTCTGAGGCGAAGTACAAACCTTACTTTGTGAAAAGATGACCTAATAGCCTAACACAAATACACCTCCAAAAAGTAACAATCTATGGCATTGTAGGCTAGTAAACTTTATTAATTTGCAATAAATTAAAATCAACATGTTACTATATAAATCAATTATGAAGAAACTATTATTAATTCTAAATCTGGTATTGATCACCGTGTGCACTCAGGGGCAGATACATACTTGGATGAAGCCTAATGCAACTACTAAAATCACCACCGCACAGTGGGAGGTAAACGATTTAGTGTTTACTGTAAAACAAAAAACAGCAGAACCATTTAAGTTATCGATGTTTGCAGTTGTGGAGGGCGATAAAGGGGTACAACGCATACCCCTATTTTACAATGGCGATAATAATTGGGTGTTTCGATATTCTAGTGCGACGGTTGGAACAAAAAAATATCGATTAGAAGGCGATATTAAAGAACTAGCAGGGAAAACAGGAACTATTGTGGTGACATCAAACACAAAACCAAACCGTCATGGTGGCGTTGTTTTAAACCCAAAAGATTCGGCTCGCTTTTACTACGAAGACGGGACGCATTATTTTAATTTAGCCTTTGAGTGCGATTGGTTGTTTGCCCTCGATTATGGCACAGGCAAAATTGATAAAACCAATCAACTATTATCGCTTGTTGAAGAAAATGGCTTCAATCAAATAGTGATGAATGTGTACTCGTATGACGTGGTTTGGCCTAAAGATGAAAAGTTGGTAAAATATCCACAGTACGAATACGGTGGCCGAGAAGATATATTTCCGTTTCTAGGCTCTAACTCAAAACCAGATTTCAGTGCTTTAAACACCACATTCTTTCAGCATTTTGATAAGGTAATAGCTAAAATGCATGATAAAGAAATTGTAAGTCACTTAATGATTTATGTATGGAACAAAAATGTGAATTGGCCAGATATGGATACCAAAGCTGACAATATGTATTACGATTACATTGTTAAACGCTATCAGGCATTCCCCAACATTATTTGGGATGTTTCAAAAGAAGCCTTGTATTACAATCGTGCTACTAAAGAGTATATTTCCGAACGCATAACACGCACTCGCGCCTTAGATGCCTACAAGCGTTTGGTGTCGGTGCACGATTATGGATTCTGTAAAAACCATCCCAACGAAGTCGATTTTCTATCGTCTCAAAACTGGTCTTATTCGTTGTATAACAACATGCTAGATGTAAAGAAGGAGTTTCCTAACAAACCCGTGTTTAACATCGAACATGGCGGATATGAGAAATCTGAATTACAGGTTTTCCCTGGGGCTTATGAAGATGCAGAGGTGTGTTTACGTAGAAATTATCTTTGTCTTTTTGCAGGTGTGTACACCACCTACTATTGGCAAGGTGCTTCGTGGAATGTGATTATTCACAATCCATTTGAGTTAAGTGATGAGATTTACAAACCTCGTTTCGAATACTTTAAACACATGCGAAATTTCTTCGAAACGCATCCATTCGAAACCTTCAAACCAATGCCGTGGTTTAACATGAGTGGGTATAACCTTACCAACGAGGCCGACGGTATTATTCTAATGTATGTGCCAAAAGATGTGTACAACATCATGACCGACTACCAAATATCTCAGAAATTTAATGCCGATAATGCCACCCGTCAATGGTTTAACACCTTAACGGGTGAGTACTCGCCAGTTGTAAAATACGATAACAAAGGCATTGGCATCTGGGGCGACCGTCCGTGGCGTTACCAAGCAGATGCCATTATGATTGTTAAAGGCCTTAAGCCTAAGCAATAGGTTTCATCTTAAGAAGAAGATTTTAAATGTCACTACCTCCTTGTAACAATGCGTTACAAGGAGGTAGTGTCTTTTTGTGGAACGTTGAGATTATAAATTGATAAATCTTTAAATTGCACTAACCATCGTTTCTTTAGTGAATCATTATTAAAAACGAAATACGTTTCCCTTGGTGAAACTTTATTTTGTATCTTTGTAGAGCTTTATGAAAGTCCATTTAATAAAAAAACAATCGATTGAAAATTTTGTGTTAAAACATGCAAGAAGTAAATCATCATTTGAGATTTGGTTGTCTATCATAAAGCGAGTTAATTGGAGTGAACCAAATGAGATTATCTCAACCTTTAATAGTTCGGATATTCTTGGGAAGGGTTGCGATAGAGTGGTTTTTAATATTGGTGGAAACTCATACAGAATTATATGTAAATATCATTTTGGAGGCACTCGAGTCCATTTGTTTATAAAATGGATTGGGACTCATGCTGAGTACACAAAACTTTGTAATGAAGGAAAGCAGTACGAGATTAATATCTATTAAAATAATTTAAATGGAAACATTAAAATATACCGTCATAAAGAACTCCCAACAATATATGAAGTACTGTAATATTTTGGAAGAGTTAGTAATTCAAGATGATAGCCAAAATACAGAAGAAATAGAGTTGGTGACTTTATTAATTGATAAATGGGATAGTGAGAATAATACTTTTGATGATTCTGACCCCATTGAGTTACTTAAATCATTAATGAGAGAACATGATCTAAAAGCTAAGGATTTGATGAATATTTTGGGGTTGACAAAAGGAACCGTTTCAAAAATTCTTAATTACCATAAAGGCCTATCAAAGGATACAATACGAAGGTTATCAGAGCATTTTAAGGTTTCGCAAGAGACATTTAATAGACCTTATAAATT
>QKIO01000080.1 GCA_003251015.1 Bacteroidales bacterium | reverse complement strand
CTGCTATCTTTTAAAATACTTGCATTGGCATAACTAAGTTTAACATCATTTGGAGTTTTCCAATCCGCATTCATCGCTGTATCATGCCAAGTCTTTAAATACTGTTCTGAATCGGGATATTTTTCCCAGAATTCTCTTAATGTACTTTTTGCAAATATTCGTTTCATAGTTCTAAATCTGCGAACAAATATAAACTAAAATTCCCAAATCGAGAACTTTTTTTATTCAGAATGTTGCTTAAGGCATTTTTGCTAACATCTATATAATACTACTTAATCAACCACAACCCCAGTTTCTTTTTTTGTGTCTTTATCTATTTTCTTAAGGTTTACGCCCTCAATTTTTATCCAGTCGGCTTTTGTACTTTTTCTAATATCGAATAAACCAGGGAAATAGCGATTGGTTGCCGAACCAAATTCTTCAAGGCGTTCACGGTACGCTTTGCCATATTTCATATAAACCTCAAGTGCTTTTTGTTGGTCGTCTACCAAAAACATATAATCATTTACCGAAACTTGATTACCCAAATTATCTGTCATAACTATTTCAACATAAAATTTGTCGCCCATTTCACCAGGAACCTTAAAAGTGATGTCATTTATTTCTTTGGCACTATCTTCTTTAATGTTACCCACTTTTATGTTTTGAACCTCAACACTATTTTTGTTTTTATCCAGTACTTTTAGAACTGCCGAACAGTCTTTAAACCCTTTAATGTGGTCGTTTACCACCCAAAGTTTCCCTGTAAACAATGTGTTTGGCATCCAACGGCGACGTTCGTATTGTAAGGTTATTAACAATGGTTGGTAACACTTTTGAATGTAATAATGTGATTTTTTGGGTTGCACATAATAGTCTACCGTAGCCCATTTAAAATCTGGGGTGTTAAGAATGAAATGACAGAAACAGATGGCACTCATTTTGGGTTTTCGAGTCCGATATAGTTCCATGGCATACTGAAAGTATACCCCTTGAGCAATTTGTGTAGCATCCACAAACTCTTCCAACGATTTGTTAGTAAAATCTTCACCAAACACTTCGTAGTTGTGTCCTTGAAGTATATCTAAGTCAGCCCAATGATATCCCCAGCTTGGTCCTGGAGGCCATAATTCATCCGCAGGAATAAATTTTTTGATGCTTTCTACATTTGGGCACGAAGTAACTGCCAGCTCGGGTATGGCTGCGTAATTCTGACTGCGATAATAATCCTCCATAAAAAAGTTGCCCATACCATAATGCACTCCGTGAGGATGTCCCGACTCATATTGACTAAACCCTAAGTCTACAGCATAGTGGCCACCTAAAGGTGAGGTTGGGATATAGTGTAAGTCGGTGTATTCTTTTAAAACATCGCCAAGCTCATTCACCACGTTTAATTGATATTCCCGTGCTGATTGTGAACTCATATACAAAATTTCTTCCGAACCTTCGATAATGATGTTGCATGGATTGTTTCTGCGTTGCTTTAAGGACGCAATGGCTTCATCAAACATAGATTTTATATATCCTTCACCTAAATGTAGAATTGGGTTATTGATAGGTACTATGTCCTGCCATACTGTGATGCCTGCTTCGTTACACAATTGGTAAAACAATGGAATTTCTGGTGGATGCCAGTTAAATATACGTAAGTTATTGATGTTTGCTTCTTTGGCCAAACGTATCAAATCACGATAAATATCTTCAGTCGTTCTTCCAGTAAAGATGTCTGGCGGGCCTCCCCATGTTCCAGAACGAACAAAGTGACGTTTCCCATTGACCATCACTGTCCAAGGCATCTTAATTTCGTCTTTGGTCCAGCCTGGGTTCATTTCCATTTTCACTTCACGAATGCCAAAAGTTACATTCTCTGCATCTTGAACGACGTTGTTGCTCTTCAATATAACCTGAGCGTTATAGAGGTTTTGTTCTCCCATATCCCATGGCCACCATAGTTTTGGGTTATTCACTTTTATGGCTGTTTTTATCTTGTTAACACCAGGCTTTAGTAGTTGAGTTATTGTTGCGGTATTCTCTTTTGATTGAAAGTTTTTACCCGTAAGTTTGATGTGTGCCTCAATGTTTTGTGCTGTGAAAGCATCGTTGGTGAGTTCTAGTTCTACTTCAACTGTTGCACTGCCATTTTTATCTAATATAGGTCTGGTGTATATATCGGTTATGCGAGTGGTTTCCGTTGCAATTAGTTTTATGGGGCGCCAGATGCCTGTTGGTGTCACATTTTGATTGTAATCACCATGCCAGCGGTATTTGCGGCCGTTAACGAGTGCTAATGTACGAGGCGCAGGATGCAAACGTATAGCCAGGTAATTATTGTCTTTGGGTTCTCGTTTGGTAGTGTACTTAGCTAGTTTATTGATGTTAAACGAAAAATGTGATAACATACCCTCATGGCTGCCTAATAACTCACCATTTAGAAATACATCACAACCGTAATCCACGCCTTCAAAAACAACTCTTATTTGTTTGCCCTCCATGTCTTGTGGGATATTGAAGTTTTTGAAATACCACCATTCATAATCCATTACCCATTTGGCTTTTTGGCTATTGGTGCCAATATTCATATCGTCAATGCGTCCCGCGCGCCATAAATCGGTATATACATCGCCAGGAATGGATGCTGGAGAAGCATCTGGAAGGTACTTCTCAAATTGTTTTTTTAGACCTTCGCCAGGAAGAGTGCCTTCCATTTTCCAATTTCGGCCACTTAGGTCGTATTCTAATTTGGTTTGTTGTTGTGCTTGGCAATTAAAGCTTATGCTGTACTGAATTAGTAGGAAAAGGACAAAATAACGCATAAATAGTAATTTGTAGGTGAAGTTGTTGTTGATCTATAAATCAAATATAGTCTAAATTATGTTTTCATCCAACAAGATGTCTGCTATTGCTCCTGTTCTGTTTTCTTATTATTGTCGCTTTGGTACAGTTTTATCCTTTTTGGTTTGTTGTGAGAGAAGTCTTTTTCGCTGTAATCCATACCTCATAAATTCGGTTTGTAGAGATGTTGACAAGAAGTACTTAAATTTTATAGTCTACATAGCCTGTCCGTTCTTTGCTAAAAATAAAATTGTGTACTTTTGTCGTGGGTTAATAACAACTCTCAAAACTGATTTACATGTCTTTTACTTCTTTAGGTTTATCAACGGCTTTGTTAAAAGCATTGGATAAGGAACAATTTACGAAAGCTTATCCTATACAAAAGGAAGCGATACCTGCTATTATTAATAAAAAAGATGTGTTGGGGATTGCAAAAACGGGCTCTGGTAAAACAGCAGGTTATGTACTTCCAATCTTACACAATCTTCAACTGGCCAACGAGAAGAAAAATAGGCACATCAGTGTGTTGGTTTTAGTTCCCACACGCGAATTGGCCATTCAGGTGCAAGAGGTGTTTTTTCAGTTTGGAAATGATTTGCCATCTCGTGTTAAGTCCATGGCTGTTTATGGTGGGGTTTCTATCAATCCGCAAATGATGGCTATGCAGGGTGTGTCCGTATTAGTGGCTACGCCTGGACGTTTAATCGAATTGGTTGAGTCTAAAGCTGTTCATCTGTCTTCTATAGATACTTTAGTGTTGGATGAGGCCGATAAAATGCTTAATCTTGGGTTTAAAGATGAAATGAATCGCATTTTTGGATGGTTACCCTCCATGCGTCAAAATTTATTGTTCTCGGCTACGCTTAGTGATGATGTAAATGCCATCAATCAATTCTTGTTGTCTCAACCTTTGGTTATTAAAATAGAGGATGATAAGGATGAGCTTGAATTGATAGACCAATTAGGTTATTTTGTTGATGAAGATAAAAAAGGTCCTCTGTTGCGTTACCTTATCAAGCACAATAAATGGACTCAAGTTTTGGTGTTTGTGTCATCTACTTATAAAGCTGATAATGTTGCAGATAAGTTACGTAAAAATGGCATTAATGCGTCTGCTATGCACAGTAAAAAAGGACAAAATGCGCGCCTTAATGCCTTATATGACTTTAAGGAAGGTAGTGTTAATGTGTTGGTAGCTACCGATTTGTTAGGTCGAGGTATTGATATTGAGCAACTTCCTTGTGTAGTTAATTACGAACTACCTCGTTCTCCTAAAGATTACTTGCATCGCATTGGACGTACGGGTAGAGCTGGTACACCAGGGCAAGCCATTAGTTTAATTTCGCCAGAAGAGAAAGATCATTTTAGGGTGATTCAAAAAAAAATGGGCAAGTGGGTAACCATGGTTGATAGTGTAAATATTGATTTAAAAGGTTTTTAATATGACAGATAAAAATAGTGCAGTGCCTTCTAACGATCCATTGCATGGATTACGATTGGCTGATATCTTAGATTATTTATTGAAGGAATATGGTTGGGGTGAACTTGGTTTGATGATAAAAATTAAATGTTTCACTTCAAATCCATCTGTTAATTCAAGTCTTAAATTCTTACGTAAGACACCTTGGGCTCGCGAAAAAGTTGAGAAATTGTATTTAACTACGCTTAAAAATAATAAGTATAAAGCCGATTAGTGAGATTACCAACTAATGGGTTCTAACTTATTTTCTAGTAAATAGGTGTTTGTTTTGCTAAAGTGTTGATTGCCTAAAAACCCGCGATAGGCTGATAAGGGTGACGGATGAGCGGAGCTGAGGATAAGGTGTTTGGAACTGTCTATCAACGCTGATTTTTTGATGGCGTAAGCGCCCCAGAGTAAAAATACGAGGTGTTTCTTCTCTTGCGATAATTTATGGATGACAGCATCTGTAAATTGTTCCCATCCTTTTTTCTGATGTGACCCTGCTTCATGAGCTCGCACGGTTAATGTTGCATTAAGTAATAACACGCCTTGGTTAGCCCACCGTGTTAAGTTGCCATGTGAAGGAGCTTCTATACCCAAGTCTGCATGTAACTCCTTAAAAATATTAACCAGTGATGGAGGTGTTTTTTCGCCTTCATTTACCGAAAAACACAAGCCATGTGCTTGGTTCATGTCGTGATATGGGTCTTGTCCTAGAATGACCACACGTGTTTGAGCCAATGAACATAGGTTAAACGCATTAAATAAGTCCTTTTGGGGAGGGAAAATAATATGGTTTTTATATTCTTGGTCAACAAACTGGATGAGTTTTTTAAAGTATTCCTTCTCTAATTCATCATTAAGTAGGTGTTTCCAGTTTTCATCTAGCGTTGAAGTCATCTTTTTTTTGTCGAAAATAAATATTTTATTCTTTGTTTGTGTGTTTTTTATTTTTTTTGACTTGATTTGGTTTTTACAGCTCAACTAAAACGCTTAGTTTTGACTTATTAAACACATTCTACTTAAAAGCGCCCATGCATACCATTCGTATTAAAGGTAAGTTAGTCGATTTTTCAACACCATGGGTGATGGGAATCGTTAATATTACACCTGATTCGTTTTACGATGGAGGAAAATATCCTTTGCCACAACAGATTCTGAATCGCTGCGAGCAAATTCTTGCAGAGGGTGGTGGTGTTATTGATATTGGTGCATTTTCTTCTAAACCGGGTGTCTGTCTAGTAAGTGAAGAGGAAGAATTAGCACGTTTGATGCCCGTTTTAGCATTGATTAGAGAGCGTTTCCCATTGGCTGTTTTGTCGGTCGACACCTACCGTTCTGTTGTGGCTAAACGTGCCGTTGAAGAATATGGTGTAGATATTATCAATGATATTTCTGGAGGAGTGATGGATCCGAATATGTTGTCTACCATCGCTACCTTACAAGTCCCTTATGTGATGATGCACATGCAAGGGACGCCACAAAATATGCAACAAGCACCTAACTATTCTCATTTAATTCAAGATATTTCACTTTTCTTTAGCCAACAGTTGGACAAGTGTCATCGCTTAGGCATTACAGATGTTATTATTGATCCTGGTTTTGGGTTTGGTAAAACGGTAGCTCATAATTATCAATTGTTGCAGGAGTTAAAACAATTTTCGTTGTTAAATTGCTCTATATTGGTTGGTTTGTCTAGGAAGTCGATGATTAGTAAAGTGTTAAGTTGTGATAGTGAGCAAGCTCTCAATGGTACAAGTGTTTTAAATACAGTAGCTTTGCTTAATGGTGCAAATATTTTACGTGTTCATGATGTAAAGCAAGCTGTGGAATGTGTAACATTGGTGCAACAATTAAACGCAAAGCAATAGTATGACCTTTTTGAATATACGGTTAATCGATTTTATCGATATTTTTTTAGTTGCTTTTTTGATGTTTCGTATCTTTAAGTTGATACGAGGCACTGTGGCATTAAATATTTCAGTAGGTTTAGTTGTGTTTGTGCTTTTCTGGTTGCTAATCAAAGCCTTTAATATGGAGTTGTCGGCCAGTATCATGGATAACTTTGTAAATGTTGGAGTGTTGGCTTTAATTGTTGTATTTCAGCAGGAGATACGCCGTTTTTTAGTTCATTTTGGTGCGCGTTATAATCTCAAATCTCGTTTTTTCTTTAGTCGTTTTTTTGAAGAAGAGCCAGAAAATACGGTCAATTTATATATTAAACCTTTGGTGAGAGCTTGTGAGTCGATGATGAAATCAAAAACAGGTAGTTTAATTGTGATCACCAAAAATTCTGAATTGTTGGAATATGTTCAAACAGGTGAGGAGATAAGAGGTATGGTTTCTTCTCTTTTGTTGGAGTCCATCTTTTCCAAAAGTAGTCCTTTGCATGATGGTGCTGTTATTATAACAGGTAATAAAGTGATAGCAGCAGGATGCATAATGCCCGTATCTCAAGATATGAATATGCCTCAGTGGGCTGGTTTACGCCATCGTGCAGCTATGGGTATTACTGAGGCTACTGATGCTGTAGCTGTGGTGGTATCAGAAGAAACAGGTGGTTTGTCTTTTTTTAAAAAGGGTAGGCTCGAAACTAAATTATCAGCCAAGGAGCTGGTTACTTTATTAGATGAGAAATAAGAATGGCTTACAGGGTAGACTGTAAATAAAATCTTTAGGTGAATGACAGTAATTCAGGACACTCGTAAAATTGCTATTTTTGGAGCTTCTGGTTTTGTAGGTAAGGAGTTGCATCGTTTTTTTGTGGCAAATCACATGGTTGTGCGTGACTTTTCGCGCAAAGAGTTGTTGTTGTCAAGTGATAAATTAGCACTTCTGCTGGAAGGGTATGAAATTATTATCAATCTGGTAGGGGCGCCTATTCTTAAGAAATGGACTCCAAAGGCTAAAAAGGAAATTTCAGATAGTCGAGTGTTGTCTACTCGTCGTATGATTCAAGCAGTTATGCTTTTGAATGTTAAGCCGGAGTTGTTTATATCTACATCTGCTGTAGGTATTTACGATTCGTTTGAAGTGCATGATGAATTTTCTATTCAATATGCCAATGATTTTTTAAGTAAGGTATGTCAATTGTGGGAGAGAGAAGCTTTGGCTTTGATTGAATGTGAAAACACTCGCTTGTGTATTCTTCGCTTAGGGGTTGTTCTTGGCCTACGTGGTGGAGCCTTCCCTAAAATGGTGCGTCCTTTTAAATTCGGGTTGGGTGGTCGTATTGGAGATGGGTACCAGGTTTTTCCATTTATTCACATTAAAGATTTGATGGGAGGTATTTGGTACCTTATTAAACGGGAAGAGTCGTTAGGGGTTTATAATTTTGTAGCCCCTACCATGGTTTCTAATCAAGAATTAACCCATGCTTTAGCTCAGAAACTTAATCGACCTGAATTTTTTTCTATCCCTGAAAAATGGATTCGTTGGATGTATGGCGAAGGAGCTGAGGTGCTTACCAAGGGACAAAAAGTCATTCCATCGCGTTTGCAACGCGATGGATTTAATTTTGCCTTCCCCACTATTAATTCAGTGTTAGATGAGCTATTGTCATAGGATGTTATAAAAAAAGCCTCGTTAAGAGGCTTTTTTTGTTTTTTATTGTTTTGAACGTGGATGGCATTGATTTAATGTGCTTTTTAAGTAATCCTTATCCAAATGGGTGTAAATCTCTGTGGTAATAATTGATTCGTGACCCAACATCTCTTGTACCGCCCTTAGGTTAGCTCCACCTTCTATTAAGTGAGTTGCAAATGAGTGACGGAATGTATGCGGACTAATACTTTTAGTAATGCCTACCTTAGCGGTAAGTGCTTTAATAATTGTAAAAATCATCACTCGGCTCAATTTTTTTCCTCTTCTATTAAGAAAGAGTACATCTTCGTGCGGGTGTACAATGGTTAAGGTGCGTCTGTATTCACTTAAATACAAGTTGATTTCCTTAATTGCCTTAGAACTAATGGGTACCAATCGTTCTTTATTTCCTTTGCCATCTACTTTGATAAATCCAGATTCAAATGCTAGATTAGATACCTTAAGGTCTATCAATTCAGACACCCTAAGTCCGCAGCTATATAGCGTTTCAATGATGGCTTTGTTGCGTTGCCCTTCTGCCTTTTTGATGTCAATAGAACCAATAATAAGATCGACTTCTTCTACCGTAAGCACCTCTGGTAATTTACGGCCAATTTTTGGTGATTCGAGTAAAGCCGTTGGATCTTTCTCAACTTTCTCTTCAATTAATAAGAATTTGTAGAACGACTTGATGCCACTAATCACACGTGCTTGAGTACGTGGACTAATGCCCTTTTCGCCAATCCATTCCATTAAATCTTTTAAGTCTGCTAGAATAATGTCCTCCGGTCCTTTTTTGAGCCCCCTAAACTCTAAAAATGACACTAGTTTTGTGAGGTCAGTTATGTAAGCATGAACCGAATTGTCAGACAATCCCTTTTCTAACCTTAGATACGTCCTAAATTCGTTAATTTCTGATTCCCAATTCATAACATTAAATTTTGATTTCCCTTGTTTTTAACGTTATAAAAATATGAAATGTGTTTTACATAGTCAAGTTTATTTACAATAATATTATACTGTTGATTTGAAGTGTTAATTTTTACTAACTTTTAGGAAGTGTTTTTTATTCTAAGAAACAATTGTAATTTTGTGGAATTGCATATTATCTATCATGCACCTATGAATATTATAATAATTAACGGTCCGAATTTAAATTTGTTGGGTAAACGTGAGCCTCATATCTATGGCAGTATGACTTTTCATGATTATTTACAAGATTTAATTAAATTATTTCCAGAATTAAATATTTCCTATTTCCAGTCTAACTCAGAAGGTGCTTTGGTTGATAAACTACATGAAGTAGGTTTTTCTATTGATGGTATTGTTATGAATGCGGGTGCATATACTCACACGTCATTGGCTATTGCTGATGCCATTAGTGGCATCACATCCCCAGTTATAGAGGTTCATATTAGTAATGTGTTTAAACGGGAGGCGGTTCGTCATCATTCGTTTATCAGTCCAGTGGCGATGGGATCTATCTCAGGTTTTGGACTCGATTCGTACCGTTTAGGTATAGAAGCCTTAATAAATAAAAAATAGATAAAATAATATAACCATCTGATGTATTAAGGTAAACTCCTTACTGCCAGATAACATTAAATTTACGCATTTCTCCAAAGAAAATTATTTGTATGAAGAAGTTTACTAAGATTGTAGCCACGATTTCTGATAGGGATTGTGAAGTTGAATTTTTAAGGCAATTATTTAACGAAGGCATGAACGTTGTGAGGTTGAATACCGCACATCAAGATAGCGCTGGTGTTTTAAAAGTTGTTGAAAACGTTAGAAAAGTATCTAACCAAATTGCGATTTTGATCGACACCAAAGGGCCTGAGATTAGGACTACAGTTTGCGATGGTAGTATTGAATTAAAGACTGGTGATATTATCAAAGTAAAAGGTGATATCAATGGTAAGACAAGCAAAGAATGTATTTATGTTAGCTATGAGAATTTCGTGGAAGACATGCCTGTTGGTGGTGCTTTACTTATTGATGATGGTGAAATTGGTTTAGTTGTTAAATCAAAAGAAGCTGATCATTTGGTATGTGAAGTTAAAAATGATGGTGTGTTGTCTAGTCGTAAGAGTATCAACGTACCTGGTGTAAGAATTAACCTTCCTTCATTAACAGATAAGGATAAAACCTTATTGGCTTATGCTTGTGAAATGGGCATTGATTTTGTGGCTCACTCATTTGTTCGTAATCAAGATGATGTACGTCAAGTACAAGAGATTCTTGACAAGCACAAGAGTCCAATGAAAATTATTGCTAAAATTGAAAATCAAGAAGGTGTTGAAAACCTAGATTCAATTTTAGAAGTAGTACATGGTGTTATGGTTGCTCGTGGTGACATGGGTATCGAAATTGCACAAGAAAAAATTCCTGGTATCCAACGCAGCATGATTCGCAAGTGTGTGGAAGCTAAAAAACCAGTTATTGTAGCTACTCAAATGCTTCATACCATGATCAAAAACCCTCGTCCAACACGTGCTGAGGTAACTGACGTGGCAAATGCAGTTTATTACCGTACTGATGCGATCATGTTAAGTGGTGAAACTGCTTATGGTGCTTACCCAGTTGAAGCGGTAAGAACAATGGCTAGTATTGTTAGAGAAGTAGAAGGTTCTAAAGATAGTCGTAACGATATTCCATTAAATGACAATCAAACGGATGTGACAGCTTATTTAGCTAACACAGCAGTTCAAGCTAGTCGTTCATTAGATATCAAAGCGGTTATTACAGACAGTTTAACTGGAACTACTGCTCGTTACCTAGCTGCATTCCGTGGTACTTGTCCTGTTTTTGCGTTGTGTTATAACCAAACAGTTGGTCGTCAATTGGCGTTATCTTATGGTGTTTTCCCAATGATGATGGAAGATGGACGTAACAAAAAAGAGATTCTTCAAAAAGCATTAAGTCATTTAATGAGTAACAATGTGTTGCAGCAGAATGATTTAGTTGCATTTTTAGGTGGTAGCTTTGGTATTGGTGGGGGAACAACCTACTTAGAAATCATTACCATTAAAGATTTGTTAAAGAAAATTGAAAGCGAAAACTAATCGTTTTTATAAACTAGATTAGGGACATTCGTTTAACGAATGTCCTTTTTTGTTTTAGGCCGTTGATAGTGAGAATGCTAGGTTGTTTAGACGTGCGGTTGTTAAATTAGATGTGATTAATTGTTAAAAAACCTAAAACTTTATCTAACTTATACCGTAATAAACCATCTAAACTCTAATAGTTTTTGAATCCATGACTTCTTTACAACCCACCATATTATTAGTCGACGACTCTCCGGTTAACATTGAGTTGTTGAAAGATGCCTTGTCGCGATATAATCTTTTGACTGCCAATAGTGGGCAGGATGCTTTAGCGCTCGCCTTTTCAAGAAATACCATTGACTTAATCCTATTGGATGTGATTATGCCTGATATGGATGGGTATTCTGTTTGTAAACTTCTAAAATCAAATGAATTAACCAAAGATATACCTGTGATATTTATTACAGGACAAACCGACCCTTCTAATGTGGTTAAAGGCTTTGAAGTAGGTGGTATTGACTATATTGCCAAACCATTTAATATGATTGAATTAAAGGCTAGGGTTAACAATCATTTAGCTATTAAGTTTGGCCGTGATCAGAATGATCGTTTAATGCGAAAAATAGAAGGCATTAATAAAAAACTCACTCAAAATATCTCTTACGCCAAAAAAATACAAGAAGCCTCGTTACCCAAGCCTTCTTTTATGAATCGAGTCTTACCGGAGCATTTTGTGATGCTTAAACCGCGTGATGTGGTTAGTGGTGATTTTTATTGGGTTGAGCAGGTGGACTCGAAAGTAGTGGTGGTAACTGCAGACTGTACTGGTCATGGAGTCCCTGGTGCTATTATGAGTTTGTTTGGCGTGTCTTATCTAAACGATATCGTAGGTAAAAAGGGGGAGACTCGTCCAGCTACCATTCTTAATAAACTAAGAGAAGTGGTTATAGAATCGTTGCAGCAAGATGAACATAGCGAAATAAAAGATGGTATGGATATTTGTATTATTACCATTGATGCCTCTAGCTCAACCATTGAGTACGCAGGTGCTTTTTGTCCGTTATTTATGCTTCGAAATAGTAATTTAACTATTTATCAGTCTGATCACATGCCTGTTTCGTATGGTGAGATACAAAAAGATTTTGTGAATCATGAAATTCATTATGAACCTAATGATTGTTTTTATCTTTTTTCAGATGGATTTGCCTCTCAATTTGGGGGCTCTAGAGATAAAAAACTAATGCAAAAAGGTTTTCGTAAGTTGATAGTGGAAAACCACCTTCGCCCTATGGAAAAACAAAAGCAAGTGTTCGAATCTTTTTTTGATAAATGGAAAGGTTCCAACGATCAAATTGATGATGTATTATTGATGGGCATCCGTATGTAATATCAGATCAAAAACATTAAAAATAAAGGTATTGATAATAACGCCAGTAGATGAGTGATAAGCACGGTCCCACTCATAAGTTTTTGATCAGCTCCATATAGTTCGCCAAACACCAAGCTGGCTACTGAATTGGGCATTACAGCTACTATTAACATCACGTTGATAAAGGGATGGTTTCCAAAAAATAGTTTGAATAAACCAATACCCACCAAAGGCAAGATAATGAGTCTGAAACAGGTGACTATCCAGATATCCTTTTCACTTAGATCAATCAGTTTTATTTTACCCATTCTTCCACCTACCATCAAAAGTGACATAGGTATGGTTGCCTTTCCTAGTTGGTTGATTGTTGAGTATAAGTAGCTTAGCGATATGTGTTGGTTGGTTATTTCGCTGATAGAGGTGTTGAATAAGTGTAACATCCATAAGACAACCATCGAAAAATAGATGCCGATTAAGGGTGGTGAGAAAAGTGGGCTTAATCGTTTGAGACTAAATTTGTTGGTTTGTTTTTTTTCTGTGTTTAAAATAGCCATGCCTAAAGTCCATACAACCAATTCGGCACCAAGGGTAGAGAAAATTAGGGCAGCCATATGTTGCTCATCATATAGTTTGGCAATGATAGCAAGGGGTAAAAATGAATAGTTATTTACCGTAAACTGAAATAACATGCTTTTTTTACGCTCTACGCTTTTTTCCTTAAAAAATCCAGTGTAAATTAAACCTATAGTATAGGTGGTGATGAAAAATAAGAATACAGAAAATGGCAATTGCCAAGATTCTAATATGTTGTGAATGGTAAAATTGGATGTGATTGAACTAAATATTAGGCAGGGATAAAATACCTTGACTATAACAAGACTGAAATCTTTTAATGATTCATCTCTGATAATACCCTTTTTAATAACCAGATAGCCTGGTAACATCATTAAAAATACACTTAGTACATTAAAAAATAGGGTGGGAAACATAAATTATATTTTTGAGAGGGCAAAGATATGTTTTTATTGTTTGTTTCTGTTTTTTCTTACTTTAGCTTTTAGTATAAGGTAAGTTAACTATCGTTAAATTATTGGAGTGATAACAGAGTTATTGCATATTAAAAATATGACTTGTTACTGTGGTAAGGTTATTCTGCGCGAAAAGCTCGAAGAGTTAGGCGTAGAAGTGCTTAGTGTGGCGTTAGGTCGTGTTAAAATTAGGTATGAAGATGAGCAGTTTTCTAAGGATGATTTTCTACCTATTCTTCATCATTATGGTTTTGATTTAATAGATGATGCTGACGATAAAGTAGTGGCTGATATTAAAATTGCAGTGCTTGAGTTAGTTTTTCATCTTAATAATGTGAATTCTATTGTTCGTAAATCAGAATATTTAGTTGAAAAACTAGGCCATAGTTATCAATACCTATCAAAACTCTTTTCTCAAAAAGAAAATATGACTCTTGAACGTTATATTATTCTTCAAAAAATTGAACGCATCAAACAATTAATAGATAATAACGAACATACATTGAGTGAGATATCTTACATGATGGATTATTCAAGTGTGCAGTACCTCTCCAATCAGTTTAAACAAATAACAGGATTAACGGTCTCGCAATATAAAGTAGCTATTGAAAACGGAAGTGTTTCTTTTGATGCTAAATAGTGAGGTTTGTGTCTTATTATAGTTTTTAGCATACTAAATTTTATACAATAAATATTAAATTGTGTAAAAGTGATATTGTGTTTATACCCCATTTTTGTAACGTACAATTGTAATCATTAAAATAGTGGTTTATGAAAATAAGAAAAAACATTGCAGTGAGTGAATCTGGGTTTGTTTTCGATCCTAATTCAGGCGATTCATACTCTCTAAATGCAACTGGCTGTGAAATAATAAATCTTCTTAATGCTGGCAAAACGGGTGTTGAGATAAAAGATATTCTGCTTGCAAAGTACGAAGTGAATGCATCAACATTTAATCTTTATTTTGATGATTTTGCGCAGATGTTACGTCATTTCAATTTAACCGAGGCAGATCAATAGATTATGAATGAAAAGTTAAATGTAACCATTGCTGTTACGGGACTTAATAATACGGATAACCCTGGACCTGGTATACCAGTGATAAGAGGTATTCGTGATTCGCAAAAGATAAATGCACGTATTATCGGTTTGGCTTACGAAAATCAAGAGCCAGGTATTTATATGAGCGAGTTGGTGGATAAAACCTATATGATTCCTTATCCTTCGGTAGGCAAGGAATTATTTATGGAGCGTATTCTTCAGATTAATGAAATTGAGAATATCGATTTGATTATTCCTAATTTGGATTCGGAGCTATTTACCTTCATGACTTCCGAAAAACTACTAAGAGCACATAATATACAAACCTACGTTCCTTCAGTGGAGCAGTTTGAAGAGCGTACTAAAGGTAATTTGAGCGATTACGGTAAAAAATACGGCGTAAAGGTACCTAAAGCCATTTGTATCACCTCTTATGCCGATGTGTCTCGTATTAGCAATGAATTTGATTACCCTGTTTTGGTAAAGGGTAAGTTTTACGATGCGTATATTGCTTATAACGCCGATCAGGTGGTGAATCACTTTAATAAGGTTAGTGCAAAATGGGGTTTACCTGTTATCATCCAAGATTTTATTAGAGGCACCGAAGTAAATGTTGTAGCATTAGGAGATGGTAAAGGTGGCACCGTGGCTGCCGTACCTATGCGCAAACAGTACATTACAGATAAGGGCAAGGCTTGGAGTGGTATTACCTTAGGAGATACTAACTTGTTGGATATCACCCATCGCTTGCTTAAAGAAACGAAATGGAAGGGTGGTATGGAGTTGGAGATGATTAAAACCATTAACAATGAGTATTATCTTATCGAAATAAACCCTCGTATTCCTGCATGGGTGTACTTAGCTGTTGGTGCAGGTCAGAATATTCCGGAGGCATTAACGCTGTTGGCGCTTGGCCATGAGGTGGCGCCGATGACAGATTATGAAGTGGGCAAGATGTTTATTCGTTATTCTTACGATTTGATTGGAAATTTGAGTGATTTCGAAAAAATATCTATCAAGGGTGAATTGTAACCTGAGACGCTTCGTGAAATTGTAAAAATGTTAGTTTTATTAGATTGATGTTTTGTCTTAGATAGATATGCGTTAGTCTGTTAAATATAAAAATTATGGAAAAGTTACCATTCGAAAGACCAGTAATAAACAAAATAAACGCCGGTGTGTCTGACAAGTTTGGCATGAAATCAGCAAATCGTTGTATTTCACACATCGATGGCGTGGCAGTAAAGGATATGATTAGTGAGTATGGTTCACCAGTTTATGTTATCTCAGAAAAAACCATTCGTAGTACCTATCAAGCAGCCCTCACAGCTTTTCAAACACGGTATCCTAAGGTACAGTTTGCGTGGTCTTACAAAACAAATTATATCAATGCTGTTTGTAAGGTGTTTCACCAAGAAGGCTCATGGGCTGAAGTGGTATCTGGTTTTGAATATTCAAAGGCTATTGCTAATGGCGTGCCAGGCAGTAAAATCATCTTTAATGGCCCCGATAAATCACGTACCGATTTAACCAAAGCTATTGAAAATGGTTCCTTAATTCACATCGACCATTTTGATGAGTTTTATGAGATTGTAAGCATTACCGAATTGATAAATAAGAAAGCTAAAGTAGCTATTCGAGTGAATATGGATGCTGGTATTTACCCTGTTTGGGATCGTTTTGGGTTTAATTACGAAAACGGGGAAGCTTGGAGTGCCATCAACAAAATTATGGTTGAGCCTAACATGGAACTCATGGGTTTACATACGCACATTGGTACGTATATTACGACTCCAGGGGCTTATGCCATCGCTACTTCTAAATTGTCGGCACTAGCTGTGCGTATAGAGCATAAATATAAACATCACATCAAGTATATCGATTTAGGTGGTGGTTTTGCATCAAAAAACACCTTGAAGGGTGCGTATTTGCCTGGTTCCGATACCTGTCCTACATTTGACGATTATGCAGAGGCTATCACTAACGCCCTTAATAACTCAGAAATTCAGTACGAGCACATGCCTACCTTATTTCTAGAGTCGGGTAGAGCTTTGATTGATGATGCAGGGTCGTTATTGGGTTCTGTATTAGCCAATAAGCGTTTGGCCGATGGTCGTCGTTCTACTATTATTGATATAGGTGTGAATATGTTATTTACTGCGTTCTGGTATGAGCATAACATCGTACCAGCTCAACAGAGTCCAAGTTTCACAGAAGACACCACTATTTATGGTCCGCTTTGTATGAATATTGATGTGATACGTGGTGCCATTCAATTTCCAGCATTAAATAAAGGTGACCAAGTGGTTATTAGTCGCATTGGTGCTTATAACATGACACAATGGATGCAGTTTATCAATTATCGACCTAATGTGGTGATGATTGATTTAAACTCAAAAACGCATGTTATCCGTAAAAATGAAGACCACGAATCGATGAATTCTTTAGATGTAGTGCCTACTTATTTAGAGAAAATAAATCTATAGTTAAATTATAAGTATGACTTTAAAAAGGCCACTATCTACAGATGTTAACTATTTTGTAGATAGTTTTTTTAATAGCTATTCGCAGATATTTTTTTCAGACCACAAGTTATTTGCTGGTTTGTTAGTGTTGGTTACCTTTTTCGATTATCACATGGGGGTGATGGGGGCTATGGCAGTATTAACCACTTCGATAGCCGGTTTTGTGATTAATTTAGACAGGCAGAATGTAGCTAAAGGCTTGTATGGGTTTAATGGGTTGTTAGTAGGTCTTGGCTTAGGGGTGTATTATGCCCTAAGCTGGGAACTGCTTTTTATTGTTATCCTGTCATCCTTGTTTTCATTGTTTATTTCGGTGGCTTTTCAAGGGATATTGGGTAAGTATAACCTCCCTTTTTTAAGTATTCCATTTTTATTGGTGTTGTGGTCGTTTACTTTGGCCGCTAAACACATGGGTTTTTTGGGTATTAGCGAACGTGGTATTTATACCTTAAATGAGTTGTATTTAATAGGGGGTTCCTCGTTGGTTGAATTTTACACTGCTGTAAATAACTTACC